>NZ_JARESX010000015.1:0-125578 GCF_046026435.1 Paraburkholderia sp. RL17-381-BIF-C
CCATTACCTTCCCGCATAGCCCCTCCGCTCAACCCGGTTCCCGATCCCAATAAGGCGGATCGCCGAAATGGGCGGCGAGGAATTCGATAAAGGCGAGCGTCTTCGGCGGCACGAAGGAGCGGCTCGGATACACCGCCCAAATGGCCACGCGCTCGGCGAGCGGATAGCTATCCAGCACGCTGACCAGTTCGCCGCTGCGCAGAAACGGCGCCACGTCCCAGGTCGATTTGAGCGCGATGCCGAAACCGGCCAGCAGCGCGTCGCGGATCACTTCGCCGTTGTCCGTGACAAGCCGTCCGCTCACGCGAACCTCGAGCGCGCCGGCGGGTGTTTCGAAGGCCCAGTCGCGCTGGTCCGACAGAATCATGCACTCGTGTTCCGCAAGCTCCGAAGGATGGTGCGGCGTACCACGCGCGGCAAGGTAAGCGGGCGCCGCGCACAGCACCCGGCGATTCACTGCCAGGCGCCGCGCCACCAGTGACGAATCCTTCAGCACACCGACACGGATCGCCACGTCGATCCCCGCATCGACGAGATCGATTACCTGATCCGTCAATCGCAGATCGACGCTCACGCCGGGAAAGCGGCGCAGAAATTCGCTGATCACCGGCGAAACGTGTTGCCGCCCGAACGACGACGGCATCGAAACCCGCAAGCGGCCTTGCGGCTCGGCCTGCGCGCGGCCAACCGAGGCGCGCGCGGCGGCGGCCGCGTCGAGCAGAGCTTCGGCGCGCGACATGAAGACTTCACCATCCTGCGTGAGGCTGATGCGGCGGGTGGTCCGGTGCAGCAGCCGCGCGCCGAGCAGTTTTTCCAGCTGTGCGATGCGTGAGCTGGCCACCGCGGCCGACAAACCGAATTCGCGCCCAGCCGCCGATACGTTGGCCAGCAGAGCCGCACGCACGAACAGGGCGACATCGAGCAGATCGAGCCGCTCCCGATCGCCTGAAGCGCCACGCATGGGATGAGCAGTCAGATTCATTCTTCTGAATTTCCAAAAGATGTTTAAGTCATTATCGCGGTTTTAAAGAAGTAAGAACCGGCTTAGGATCACGCCATTGGGATCGAAGTCCTTGATCAGCGGCGCGACAGGCTCTGCGCAAGGATCGCGATCCTCCCATTTCGTCTGAAACGAACAGGAGCATGTATGAAAGCTGTCGGTCTCTATCGCTACTTGCCCATTGATCAAGCCGAAGCCTTGGTCGATGTGGATATCCCCAAGCCCGAGGCCACCGGTCGTGATCTGCTGGTCAAGGTCGAGGCCATTTCCGTCAATCCGGTCGACACCAAGGTGCGCGCCCCAAAAGACACCGTCGAAAAAGCCCCGCGCGTACTTGGCTGGGATGCCGCCGGCACGGTCGTCGCGGTCGGTCCGGACGTGACGCTGTTCAAAGTGGGTGATCCTGTGTTCTATGCGGGCAGCATTACGCGGCCGGGCGCCAATAGCGAATTCCACCTGGTCGACGAGCGGATCGTCGGGCGCAAGCCCGCGTCGCTCGATTTCACGCACGCGGCCGCGCTGCCGTTGACCGCAATCACCGCCTGGGAAGCCCTGTTCGACCGCCTAGGCGTGTCGCCGCAAGGCGCGGATGAGGGGCAGACCGTGTTGATCATCGGCGGAGCGGGCGGGGTCGGTTCGATCGGTATTCAACTGGCGAAGCAACTCGCGAAGCTCACGGTGATCGCGACCGCATCGCGGCCCGAATCGGCCAAATGGGCGACGGAACTGGGCGCGGATCACATCGTCGATCACTTCGGCGATATGCCCGCGCAATTGAAAAAGCTCGGGATCGACCAGGTCGATTACGTGCTCATGTTCAACGACACCGACAAGAACTTCCCCGCGGCGGCCGAAGTCATCAAGCCGCAAGGCGGCATCTGCACGATTGTGGAAAACAGCAAACCTGTGCCGGTCGAACTGTTGAAGGCGAAGAGCGCCGCGTTCCACTGGGAATTTATGTTCACCCGTTCGATGTTCGGCACGCCCGACATGATCGAGCAGCACAAACTGCTGACCGAAGTGGCGCGTCTCGTCGACGCGGGCACGTTGCGCACCACGGTCGGTCAGGACCTCGGCGCCATCAACGCGGCGAATCTGCGCCGCGCGCATCAACTGCTCGAAGAAGGGCGGGCCATCGGCAAGCTGGTGCTGACGGGCTTTGCAGACTAAGCCGCACTGCGCCTGAACCAGCAAGCCTGGCTCATACGGCCGGCGTCGCAGCCATGCGCGCCGGCCGTTTTCATTTGAGGTAGGTCAAGCGGCGCGTTCTCGCAACGTGCGTGACGATTTGTAGCAGAACGGCGCGGCGTGCGCTCGCGCGTGCCTGTGCGGCCACACGCGCAGAAAACGCGTTGCCGCAAGCGGGTTAACACCTGATTCGCGGGCAGCGCGCGCGGCTTCGCTTGGCGTTAGACTGACGGGGCATCATGCTAAAACAGCTGCGTGTCTCGCAGCCCCGGCTGGCCAGGCATCGACCGGCTTCATCCAGTCACGCGGTGCGTGGGCAGTCGTGCTGAAGCGAGCGCGCAGCGGCACAACAACGAGGTGACAGTATGAGCTTCAGACTCTCCGCCGTTTCAGTTGTCGCTTCTCTCGCTTGCGTGCTCGCGCCAGGCATGCTGGTGCCGGCGGCCCACGCGGCCACGCCGATCACGGTTACGTCTCAGTCCGCCCTCGACGGCCCGATCCGCTACACGGTTCGCGTCACGTCGAAACAGTTCGGCAATTCGCAGGAAACCCGCACGATCCGCTCCGGCGAATCGGATGACTTCACGTGGAAGACTGTGCCGCCCGGCGGCCCGGTTCCCGCCACGGATGCATGCCCGAACTACGCGTCGCTGCCGCTCGATACCAACGGCGCGATGATTCGCCAGACCCAGATCCGTTTTGCGCCGGTCGTCGCCGCTGACGGCACGGCAACCGTGCAATTGAGCTTCCAGGCACAGACACCGCACGGCGTGAAATCAGTGACGAGCGGCGGCAAAACGCTCAAGTGTCCGAACGACGTCAGCGTCAGTCAGATCGTGCGATTCACGATGCCTGTCAACGGCAGCACGAAAACGCTCACGCTCAGCGACGGCACGGAAATCGCGATCAGCGCGAAGCGTTGAGTGGGGCGCGCGCAAGAGCAGGCGGGCGCGCTTAACGCCGCGCCGCGGTCCGCTCCACGAGCCGCGCGGACAGAAACCGGTGCTCCGCCGAAAAGAGCCGGCGGTACGTGAGCAGTACCGCGCCCACCGTTCCGAGGGCCGACGACGCGGCGATCAGAAACATGATCACGATCTGATAACGCACGGCCTGTAGCGGCGACTGGCCGGCCAGCACCTGGCCGGTCATCATGCCGGGCAGGCTCACCACGCCGACCACGGCCATCTGATTGAGCGTCGGCATCATGCCCGCGCGCACCGCTTGCCGCGCCGGCGCCTGCGCGGCTTCCCAACGCGTCGCGCCGAGCGCGAGCGCCATGTCGACGCGGTCGCGCCGCGCGGTCAACTCCTCGGTCATCCGTTCGATACCGAGCGACACGCCGGTCAGAGTATTGCCGAGGATCATGCCGAGAATCGGAATCGCATACTGCGGCTCGTACCACGGCTGAATGCGGATCACGACGAACAGCCCGACCGCGGCCACCAGCCACGAACTGATCCAGATCGACAGCACACTGTCCGCGCGTTGTCCGCGATAGGTGCGGCTGCCGCGCTGCGCGCCCGCGAAGCCGGCGATCAGCGTCATCAGGATCATGAGCGGCAGCACCACGTACCAACGGTCGTAACGGAACACCCAGCCGAGCACGTAGCCGATCGCCAGCAACTGTACGACGGTGCGCACGGCGGCCCATGCCAGCTTGCGTTCGAGATCGAGCTTCAACGCGACCGAGACGACTCCGTTCACGACGATCAGCAGCGCTGCAATCGCGACATCCCAGAGACTCAGGTTTTGCAATGTCATTGGCCGTACTCCGGATGATCGTGACGCTCGGTCGGCTCTTCCTGCCGCGCCGTTTCGCCAAGGACGCCCGCGCGCATGACCAGATGCCGCTCGCTCATGCGGATGGCTTGCGCCGGATCGTGGGATACCCAGATCGACGCATGACGCAGAGGATCGGCGTCGAACCAGGCATGCACCAGACCTTCGATCGCGCGCGACGACTCCGGGTCGAGCGAGGCGGTGGGTTCGTCGAGCAGCAGGACCTCGGGCGCCAGTTGCAACACGCGAATCAGCGCGGTGATCTGCGCCTCGCCGCCGGACAGTTCGCTGGCGCTCTTGTCGAGAAAGTCGTTGCCACGGCCGGCCTGAGCGGCGAGGCTCGCCGCGCGCGCGCGATCGAAACGCACGTCGCGATAGGCGCGCAGTTCGAACGGATAGCGCAGGTTGTCTTCCACGCTGCCGTCGAGCAGCGCGGGCCGCTGCCGGATATACGCGACGTTACGCCGGTAGCGCGGTATGGCGGCGCGTTCCACCGCCGCGCCATGCCACATGATGCGTCCCGCATCGAGCGGATCGAGCAGGGCGAGGGCGCGCAGGAACACGCTCTTGCCCGAACCGGACGGCCCGGTGACCGCGACGCGGTCGCCCGCATGCAACGCGAAGGTGGTTGGTTGCAGCAGCGTCTGGCCGCGCACGGCATCGCGCCGCGCGATGCCGTCAGCGAAAACCAAAGGGACGTCGGTCATAAGTGGGACCGTAATAGGCAATGCATGAGGTCGAAGCTCGCGGTGATGGGGTAATGACTCGTTAGGAACCGTTCCCGCAGCGCAGTGAATGCGCGGCCGGCGGTGCAGCATGATAAAACGGCAAAGCACTAGCACTTGACGGCCACCAGGCGGGCACGCAACGTGCTGCTCGGTGCTCAACCTGGAATCAACCGCGGAGCCTATCAATGGCAGTGTCGAGCACGATCGGAAGACGGATCGGGAAAATCATCGCATGGTTGCTGGCGATCATCGTCATTCTGATTGTGGCGTTGACCATTTTCATCCTGACTTTCGACTGGAACCGGGCAAGGCCCTATATCAACGACAAAGTCACGCAGGCGATCGGCAGGCCGTTCGCCATTAACGGCGAC
This sequence comes from Paraburkholderia sp. RL17-381-BIF-C, assembly GCF_046026435.1. Classification (NCBI taxonomy): domain Bacteria; kingdom Pseudomonadati; phylum Pseudomonadota; class Betaproteobacteria; order Burkholderiales; family Burkholderiaceae; genus Paraburkholderia; species Paraburkholderia sp. RL17-381-BIF-C. The sequence continues at coordinate 5,067 of NZ_JARESX010000015.1, forward strand.
CTGAAAGTGGGCTGGCGGCATCCGGTGGGTGAGACCGGCTGGCGCGGCTGGGTGCCCTGGCCGCGTTTTTCGGCGGCCAACATTACCGTCGGCAATCCGGACTGGACCAGGCAGCCGCAATTCGCCACGCTCGACGAGATCGACTTCCAGGTCAAGGTATTGCCGCTGCTCGCGCACGATATCGTGATTCCCGCGATCAACCTTGTGAATCCCTCGGTGGACCTGGAGCGCCTGCTCGACGGGCGCAACAACTGGACCTTCAAACTGGCTTCGTCCAGCGGGCCTTCCGAATGGAAACTCGATCTGCACGATATCGCGTTCGCCAAGGGCAACATCGCGTTGTCCGATCAGCAGAAAAAAGTCGACTTGCAGATGGTCGTCGATACGCTCGGCCAGCCGATTCCGATCGGTGAGGCGATGAAGCAGCAGGAAGCGGCGTCGCGCAGCGCGTCGGCGGAAGCGATCGGCAAGTCGGGCGCGAACAAGCTGACCGCGCAGGCGAATGCGCAAGCGGCATCCGAAGCCGCAGCGGCTTCCGCAGCGGCGGCCTCGGGCGCATCGGCCACGGATATCACGGCGTCGGGTACGACGGCGGCTACGGGCGCCTCGGGTGCGATGGTCGCGGGCGGCTCGAAAGGCGCCAGCGCTGCCGTTGGCGCGGGCGCGAGCAGCGCGGTCGTGGCGTCGGCACCGGCTACGGGTGTGAGCGGAGCGAGCGGTACAAGCGGTGCAAGCAGTGCCGAGGCTCAGGCAGCAGCGAAACGGGAGATTCCACCCTACGCCATCGGCTGGACCGTCAAAGGGACTTACAACAAGACGCCGGTGTCGGGCAGCGGTAAGGTCGGCGGCGTGTTGGCGTTACAGGACGCAAACCGGCCGTTTCCGGTGCAGGCCGATGTCAAGGCGGGCGATCTGCATGTCGGCCTCGTCGGTACGATCACCGACCCGGCGCATCTTGCTGCGGTCGATCTGCGCCTCTGGCTGCAAGGCAACAGCATGGCGCGTCTCTATTCGCTGACGGGCGTGACCCTTCCCGACACGCCGCCGTATGCGACCGAAGGACGCTTCGTCGGCCAGTTCAAGTCCAGCGGCAGCGTCTTCAAGTATGAAAATTTTACAGGCCGGGTCGGCGGCAGCGATCTGAACGGCTCGTTGACTTATACGGCGCGTGAACCGCGTCCGTTGTTGCAGGGCGAACTGGTCTCGCATCTGCTGCAATTCTCGGATCTGGCGCCGGTGATCGGCGCGGATTCGAACGCGAGCAAGGCCAAGCGCGGCGACGCAACGGCGCAACCTTCCAACAAGGCGCTGCCGGTCGAAGAATTCCGCACCGACCGCTGGAAGGCGATCGACGCCGACGTGAAGTTTACCGGCCGGCGCATCGTCAAGGACATCAATCTGCCGATCACGGATCTGTACACGCATATCGTGATGACCGACGGCGTGCTCTCGCTGGAGCCGTTGAAGTTCGGCGTGGCGGGCGGCACGCTCGCTTCGGACATCCATCTGGACGGCAGTGCGACGCCGCTGAAGGGCCGTTTCGCCACATCGGCGCGGCATCTCAAGCTCAAGCAGTTGTTCCCGAACTTCAAGACGATGCAGAACGCGCTCGGCGAAATTAACGGCGACGCCGCGCTGACGGCGACGGGCAATTCGCCGGCCGCGCTCGCGGCCACCTCGAACGGCGAGGTGAAGGCGCTGGTGACGGACGGCACGGTAAGCCGCCTGCTGATGGAAGCGGCCGGCTTGAACGTGGCGAACGTCGTGTATGAAAAGCTGTTCGGCAATCGCGACGTGAAGATCAACTGCGCGGCCGCCGATTTTGTCGCCACCAATGGCGTGCTCGATTCGCGTGTCTTCGCGCTCGATACGGACGACGCGGTGATCGACATCGACGGCAACGTGAATCTGCGCGACGAGTCGATGGATTTGGGCGTGCATCCGCATACCAAGGGCTTCCGGGTATTCTCGCTGCGCTCGCCGCTCTATGTGAAAGGCACCTTCAAGGATCCGCATGTTGGTGTGAACGCTGCCGCGCTGGCGTTGCGCGGCGGCGCGGCCGTCGGCCTCGGGTTGATCAATCCGTTCGCGGCGCTGATTCCGTTGCTCGCGCCGAGCAACAACAAGCCGTTGCCATGCAACCAGTTGCTGGCGCAGGTCCGGCAGGCGCCGACGGCGCCGCCGCCGGGCGTGAAGCAGCAGCCGAAGGCCGCTATTTCTCTGGATGGCGCGCCGGTCAACAAGTCTTCGGGTGGCGCATCGTCGCCCGGTGCTGCGGATAAGAAGCCGGCGGTGATGTCGCCGGCTAGCGCGGCTGCATACAAGGGGAGCTGATGCCTTTCGTTCTGCCTGCGGAGTGGTTGAGCTGGAGCCTGGGCGGTGGCCTGTCGTTGATTTTTCTGTGGCTGATCAGCGTGCCGCCAGTGCGCGGCCGCATGGATGACATTGCGACGAAATGAGATCGGCCAGTTCGGCACGCGTGGACGCGATTAAAGCCGGGCCGCGGCGCGGATCGAATGCGGAGCAGCAATGAGGTAACGGAAACGTCACGCCGTCACGTCACGGAATGTCGTGACGCAGCCACGTAACGGTACGACGCAGCCGGCACACCGCAGAAAACGACACAACGAGAAACGACACAACGAGAAACGACACAACGAGAAACGACACAACGAGAAACGACACAACGCCAGCGCCTGATCGACTCCGCGATCAGGCGCTGGCGTTGCGAACTTGATTATCTACCGTTGAGGCCGAGCGCAGCCGTCTATCGCAGCGATCGCGGAGCCGCATCCCCGGCCGCGTCCTGACGGCGAACCCCACGACGGGCGCCGCCAATGCGGGTCGCGCCGAATTCCGTGAGAATCTTGCCGCGAGCCCGGCTGGCAAACACCAGGAAACCGAAGCCATCCGCCTCATACCAGTAACCGCCGTTCTCGAGCCCGTCGAGCGGTTGCTCCAGTGCATTGGTAATGGATTCGATGCAGCGGCGCCGCAATTCGGCGGGAGCCGGATAGGGCGGTTGTGCGCCACGGACACTGCACAAGAGGACGTCGAGCCCAGGCAGCACGTGCGCATAAAGGACCGGCTCGTCTTGCGCGCGAGCGCGCGCAATTTTGGTGTCGAGCTGACCGAACGGCTTGAAATGCCGTAGTACCGCGAGGAACGACTCATCGCCGTCCACCTTCGCGCGTCTACGCTTTTTCGGGAAGGACATAAAAATTCGCCTGAAAAAGAATTGCAAGAAACGCAGCGTCCTCATGCGACCACTCCCGGCTTCGCGCGCCGCACGTCGATCTTTTATAGCATACGACAAGGCCGGATTCACGGTGATTCGACGACTGCGCCGCCCCACCGCCTCCCGCACGAATCATGCCGAACCGCCTCGCCGCGCGCTTTCGCTTCCCAGCACATCTGTCTCCATCATAGACGCACGAGGCGCGGAAAAAACATCTCATACCAATAAAAAAGTCATTTTTGTGTGGGCGAGCGCATCTTGCCGCTACGTTGAAATATCTCCAATTCACGTCGATAATGGCCCGTCCGGCTGCACTGCGCCATGCTCGCCGATCCCGTCACCGCCAAGGCCGCCAGCGCGGCGCGGCATGGCCGGCTTTGCGAGCGCCGCGGCCGGAGCGACCCTTTGCGACCCTTCGGGCGAACATGAAACTATTCACGAAGGGTCTGCTGCTGATCGCCGTGCCAAGCGCGGTCGAGCTGGCGCTTCTCGGCGTCGTCTTCGATACCCAGGAGCAGACAGCGCAGGCCGCGCAATGGGTCACCAACAGCAAGCAGATCCTTTATCAGTCGTCGGCCATTGTCGATCCGTTGTTGCGTCAGGCGGCGCGGGTTCGCACCGCCATGGTGATCGGCGACGCGTCGCTGATCGACCGCCATACCGTCTGGGTCGATCTCGGCGATCGTCTGTCGAAGCTCGAAGTTTTGGTTGCCGATGCGCCGCAACAGGTCGAGCGCGTGCACAAGATGCAGCGGGCGATCGACGCCTATCGCGCGCAGACTGTCGCGATCTCGCAGGCGCTGCATGCGGGACGCGCGCCGAATTCGTTCGCCGCGCTGGAGACCGGCGCGTTGCCGCAGCAGATCGCGCTATTTCGCGAGGAACTCGCGGCGTTCGGCGACGAAGCGTCGCGGCTCGACGCGGACCGCTCGGCGGCGCTCGCGCGACGGCGGGCGCGTCAGCAATACGCGCTGATCGGCGCCGTGCTGGGCTCGATGCTGATCTGGGCGGCCACCGCAGTGGTGTTTGCGCGCAGCATCGGCCGCCGGCTGGAAGTGTTGACCGGTAACGCGGAGCGTCTGGGCAGTGGGCGCACGCTCGCCGCGCCGTTATCGGGCAGCGATGAAATCGCCGCGCTCGACAGGGTGCTGCATCAGACCGGCACGCGTCTGCGCGAAGCCGAGGCCGAGCAGGCCATGTTGAAAACGCGGCTTGAAGCGCGCGCGAGTGAACTGGCCGGCGTCAATGAGGAGTTGCGTCAGGAGACGCAAGACAATGAAATGTTCATCTACAGCGTGTCGCACGATCTGCGCTCGCCGTTGGTGAATCTGCAAGGTTTCTCGAAGGAATTGCAGGTCTCCTGTAATGAACTGGATAGCGTCGTCGAGGCGGCCAGGTTGTCGGAAGCCGAGCATAAACGCATGGTGCATATTCTCGATGGCGACGTGCGCGAGTCGTTGCACTATTTGCGCACCGCGGTGACGCAAGCCGCCGCCATCATCGACGCGCTGTTGCGGATCTCGCGCGCCGGCCGGCTCGAATATCAGTGGCAGCGCGTGAGCGTCGGGCGCGTGGTGGGCCGGGTGGTCGACGCGCTGCAAGGCGTGATTGGCCAACGCTCGGCCGTGGTGACCGTGCGCGAGCTGCCGCCCGTATGGGGCGACCCGGGCGCGATCGAGCAGATTTTCAGCAACCTGATCGGCAATGCACTGAATTATCTGGATCCGGCGCGCAACGGACGCATCGAAGTCGGCGCGCTGGAACCCGAGCCGGTCGAGGACACGGAGCCGCGCGCGGTGCGCATGCGCACGTATTATGTGCGCGACAACGGCCTCGGCATTCCGGCTGCGTATATGTCGAAAGTGTTCAGGGCATTTCAGCGCCTGCACGGCGACGTCGCCGAAGGCGACGGCATCGGCCTCGCCGTGGTGCGGCGCATGGTTGAGCGGCACGGCGGGCGGGTGTGGGTCGAATCGGCGGAAGGCGCGGGTTCGACCTTTTTCGTCGTATTGCCGGAACAGCCCGCACGCCTTTGAACATGACATGAGCGCGCAGACGCGGCGGCAGCGAAGATAATCACGGGCGGGCAGGCATCCAGGCATCGTTCAGCACGGAGAGCATATGAGTCACGGGGAAACGGTCAGCATCGTTCTGATCGAAGATGACGACGGCCACGCCACGCTCGTGGAGCGCAATTTGCGCCGTGCCGGCATTTCGAACGGTTTCGTGCGCTTTCACGACGGCCAGCAGGCCCTCGATTATTTCTTCGGCCCGGCGCCGGCGGACGCCGCCGCGAGTGCCGGCGTCGACCAGGCGGGCAAATCTTGCCCGGCGCGCGAAGATCTGATGAATTTCGTCGTCCTGCTCGATCTGAAAATGCCGCGGGTAGACGGCTTCGAAGTCTTGCGACGTCTCAAAGAATCGCCACAGACGGCCGCCGTGCCGGTGATCGTATTGACCACCACCGACGATCCGCGGGAAATCGCGCGCTGCTACGAACTCGGCTGCAACGTCTACATTACCAAGCCGGTCGAATACGATGCGTTCATCGAAGCCGTGCGCCGCCTCGGGTTTTTCCTGCAAGTGGTCAAACTGCCGTCCGGGCAGCGCCTCGCGGCGCCGTAATGCAACACTCGCATGAAGGTGGCCGAAAGCCGCTCGTGACAAGATAGAGACCACTTGAAGACCTTAGCCAGAGAAGACTCCGCATGACCGAAGACGTGTCCACGCAGCATGCCGCCTACGTGCTCGTCGTCGATGACGACGAAGGCATCCTGCGGCTCGCGCGCAAGTCGCTCGAGCGCGCCGGCTGCCGGGTCGCCATCTGCGCCGGCGTCGACGCGGCCCGTGAGCGGCTCGCGGGCGGCGGCCCCGATTTGCTGGTGCTCGACTATCAACTCAGCGGGCCGGAGACCGGCCTCGACTTCTTTCGCCGGTTGCGCGCGGAAGGCGTGCGGATTCCCGCCATCCTCGTGACCGGCTTTACCGACGAATCGCGCGTCATTGAAGCGCTGCGCGCGGGCGTGTCGGACGTGGTGCCGAAATCCGGCGATTACCTCGATTACCTTCCCGAAGCCGTCGAACGGGTGCTCTCGCAAGTGCGTCTGCAGCGAGCGTCGGACGAAGCCTTGCTGTTGCGCGATCGCGAGCAGCATTACCGGACCTTGTCGGAGGCGTTGCCGCACCTTGTCATGACCTGCAACGCCGCGGGCGACTGCGATTTTCTGTCGAAGCAGTGGTACGACTACACGGGCCTTGCCGAAGGCAGCTCGCATGGTCTCGCCTGGCTCGACGCGGTGCATCCGGACGACCGCGAAGCGATTCGCCGCAGCTGGCTCAAGGCGGTGTCGGGCAACGCCGGCGACTACCGGCACGAGCTGCGGATTCGCCGCCACGACGGCGAATACCGCTGGTTCGACGCCCGGGTGGTGGCGATGCGCGACGCCGAAGGCAACATCAGCAAATGGTTCGGCAGTTGCACGGACATTCATTCGCAGCGCGAGGCGATCGAGGAGCGCGAGCGGCTGCTCGCGTCGGAGCAGGCCGCGCGCCAGATTGCCGAAGAAGCGAACCGCGCCAAGGACCGCTTTCTGGCCATGCTGTCGCATGAATTGCGTACGCCGCTCACGCCGGTGCTCGCGGGCGCCAGCGTGCTGGAGATGATTCCGGGGCTGCCCGATCAGGCGCGCGCGAGCGTGCGCATGATCCGCCGCAACGTCGAACTCGAAGCGCGGTTGATCGACGACCTGCTCGACCTGACGCGAGTGGCGAACGGCAAATTGCGCCTGACGCTGGAAACCGTCGACGTGCACGACGTGATGGACAGCGTGCTCGAACTGTTTCGCAGCGAGATCCAGGTCAAGCAGCAGGACGTGCATGTTCACAAGAACGCCCGGCATCATTACGTGCTCGCCGATCGCGCCCGGCTGCAACAGATGCTGTGGAACCTGATTCGCAATGCCGCCAAGTTCACGCCGGACGGCGGCCATATTTACGTACGCACGCGCGACGAACGCATGCATGTGCAGATCTCGGTCGAAGATACGGGGATCGGCATCGAGCCGGAGCAGATCGGCAAACTCTTCAATGCGTTCGAGCAGGGCAACCAGAACATGACGCGGCAGTTCGGCGGCCTCGGGCTCGGGCTCGCGATCACGAAGGCGCTGACCGACGTGCACGGCGGCACGGTGACCGCGCAAAGCCCCGGTGCACATTGCGGCGCAACCTTCACGATCACCTTGCCGACGGCCATGCCGCCGGAGGTGACTTCACCCGTCGTAGTGCCGGACGCCGTGCATCCGGCCGGCCTGCTGAACATCCTGCTGATCGAAGATCACGTGGACACCGCCGAGGTCATGGCGCAACTGATTCGCAGCCTCGGCCACGAGGTGACGACGGTGGGCCGGGTGGACGACGCGCTGGCCGCTACTCAAGTGCAGAATTTCGATCTGGTTGTCAGCGACGTGGGTTTGCCCGACGGCACGGGCCTCGACTTCATCAAGGCGTTCCGCGAACACTCGGACGCGCCCGCGGTGGCGTTGACCGGCTTCGGCACCGACGAAGACGTGCGTCGTTGCCTCAGTGCCGGCTTTACTTCGCATTTAACCAAGCCTGTCAATTTCAGCCAGCTCGAGACGATGATCGAAGGCGCGGTCAGTCGGAAGGAGCAGAAAGAGGTTTGAGGGTGCGCGCCGCGCGCATCGGCTCACGATATGAAAAAGGCCTGTTGCGATTGACTCGCAACAGGCCTTTTGCTTTGCCGGCGGCTGACGTGCCGGAACGTTTAACGCGGTGAGTTCTTCAACGAATCGCGGATTTCGCGCAGCAGCAGCACGTCTTCCGGTGTCGGCGGCGGTGCTGCCGGTGCGGCTTCAGCCGGCTTGCGCAGATTGTTGATGAACTTGACCATCAGGAAAATGATGAACGCGAGAATCAGGAAGTTGATCAGTACGGTGATGAACGAGCCATAACCGAATACGGCGACGCCCGCCGTTTGCAAGTCTTTATACGACTCGGGGCTGCCTTTGAAGCTGGGAGGAATGTCGCCGAGGCGAACAAACTTATTGGAGAAATCGAGGCCGCCGGTGGCAACCCCGACAACCGGCATGATCAGGTCTTTGACAATCGAATTGACGATGGTGGAGAACGCGCCGCCGATAATCACACCGACCGCGAGATCCATCACGTTGCCCTTGAGGGCAAATTCCTTGAATTCCTTGACCATGCTCATAGAGGTTCCTCCCAGAAGTCGATGTTCGAATGATACCAACCTGAGAAGGATAGGCTAGTCTTTTGGCCAGGAACGCGACGTTTGTTTCTTTATTGAGGAAACAGTGACTCGCTATGCCGCGCGCGCTCGATATGCGCTGCAAATGTAACCGGGTCGGTATTGGTGCCGCACAACAGAACGCCCACGCGCTTGCCTTGCAACTGTTCGCGCAGCGGGCCGAGCAAGCCGGCGGTGGCTGCCGCGCAGGCCGGTTCGACAGCAAGCTTCAGTTGTCCGAACAAGGTGAGCATCGCCGCGCGCAACTGGTCGTCGGATACCGTGACGAGCTGATCGATATGACGGCGGCACAATTCGTAGCTGTATTCCTCGGTGTGCGGCGACATGAGCGAATCGGCAATGCCGTGCATCTGGCCCATCTTGACCGTGTGATTGGCGGCGAAACTCTTGCCCATCACGTCCGCGCCTTCCGGCTCCACACCATAGATATGCACGTTCGGATTCGCGAGCCGCATGGCCGTCGCGACACCGGCGGCGAGGCCGCCGCCGCCGATCGGCACGATCACCGCTTCGAGATCGGGCGTTTGCGTGACCCACTCGTAGCCGAGCGTGGCCGAACCCAGCACCGTGCGATAGCCGTTGAACGGATGCACGAAATAGCGGCCTTCTTCCGCCTCGATGCGGCGCACCAGTTCGAATGCCTCGGCAATGTTCTCCGCGAATACGATCTCGGCGCGATACTGCCGGCACAGCGCCACGCGCGCCGGATTGGCCGCGCGAAACAGCACGACCTTGGCGCTGATGCCAAGGCGCATGGCCGCATACGCGACCGCCACCGCATGATTGCCGCCCGACACGCACGTGACGCCCGCGCTGCGTTGGGCTTCGTCGAGTGCGAGCAGATTGGTGAACGCGCCGCGCGCCTTGAAGCTGCCGCCCGCCTGCAGCAGTTCGAACTTGAAATTCACCAGCGTGCCTTCCAGCGATGGAAAGTCCACTCTGTCGAATACCGGCGTTCGCGTCACCCACGGCGTCAACGCAAAATGCTGCGCGGCGATGTCGTCGAGCGTGGGGATCGGCTCGCCGTCGATCGTATGGTCGGTGTGTTGCGGCGCGGCAGTTGACATGGCGTGGGTGTGCGAAAGTCGGTATGAGTAAGACTCTTTTCAGGCGGCTCGGTTTCAGTGCGCGTGCGCGTCGACCGACATGCTGTGAATGAATTTCTGCAGGAAGCGCTCGCACGCCACCAGCTGATCCAGCGCGACGAATTCGTTGGCCTTGTGCGCCTGTTCGATGTTGCCCGGACCGCAGACGATGCTCGGAATCCCCGCCAGCGAGAAGAGACCGGCTTCCGTGCCGTAAGCGACCTTGCGCTTGTCCTGATCGGCGGTCAACGCGCGCACCAGTTGCGTGATGGCGGCTTGTTCAGACGAATCGAGGCCGGGCGCAGCGGCAATCTTCGTAATCTCGATTGCCGCCGATGGATGCTCGCGCAACATTTTCGGCAGCAGCGTTTCGCGCGCGTATTGATCGATGCGCGCAAAAATCGGCTCGGGATCGAGCGTGGGCAGGTTGCGGAATTCGAACTGGAACTTGCATTCGGCCGGCACCGTGTTGATCGCATTGCCGCCCACGATCGTGCTGGTTTGCGCGGTGGTGAAGGGCACGTCGTACAGTTCGTCGAACGGGCCTTGCTCGCGGAACTGGTCGGCCATGTCGCGGATGTAGCAGATCAGACGCGCGGCGTATTCGATCGCGTTCAACCCCTTCGGCGTGAGCGACGAGTGGGCCGCCTGGCCGCGCACGCAGCACTGGTAGGCGTTGATGCCTTTGTGCGCCACGATGAGCCGCATGCTGGTCGGCTCGCCGACAATGCAGCCGTCCGGCTTCACACCGCGCTTCATCAGGTCGGCAATCAGGAGGGGCGCGCCAGCACAGCCCACTTCCTCGTCGAACGACAGGGCGAAGTGAATCGGCTTGGCGAGTTTGGTGCGCTGCATGTCCGGCACGAGCGCGAGCGCCGCGCCGATAAAGCCTTTCATATCGCAGGTGCCGCGGCCGTAGAGTTTGTCGCCGCGAATTTCCGGCTTGAACGGATCGCTGTCCCATTTCTGGCCGTCCACGGGTACGACGTCCGTGTGACCCGACAGCACCACGCCGCCGTTCGTTTCGCCGTCGTGTGCGGGAATCGTCGCGAACAGGTTGGCCCATTTGCCGCTTTCGTCGTGCGTGAGCGTGGCCTCGATACCAGCGGCGCGCAGTTCGTCGCGCACGATTTCGATCAGGCCGAGATTCGGATTGCGGCTGACCGTGTCCATCGACACGAGACGGGTGACCCAAGGCAGTGAAGCGGGTAGTGACGCAGAGGAGGCGGGATTCGAAACAGAGTCGGGAGACGGGGAGGACTGCGCTGATTCAGCGACGTGCGACATGACAAGACTCCGGCATTTGAGTCTTTCGATCATACCCAAAAAAAAGCCCGTCCGTACGCTGCGGTGCGCGTTTGCGCACCGCAGCATGAACGAAAAATGCTACACGTACCCCGGTTTTTCAACGCGGCGCCAGGCCGTCGCGGTCCGCAGCCTCAGCGTGCGGCGACACTGGCGGCCGTGCCGCGGCTCGGAGTGCCGAGCGCGCGCAAGGTTTCCTTGACCGTGGCGACACGTACCGCAAGATCGGGGCTGCGCGTTTCGATACGCAGCTTGTCCTGGCCCGCGAGCTTGATGTGCTTGTGTTTCTGCACCATCTCGATGATCCGCATCGCGTCGATTGGCGGATTGGGAATGAACTGCAAGCCGATCACGGCTTCGCCGGCATCGATCTTCGAAATGCCCAGCGGCTTCGCGGCAAGCCGCAAACGATGCGTCTCCACGAGCGCGTGCGCTTGCGGCGGCAGCTTGCCGAAACGGTCGATCAACTCTTCCTGAATGCTGTCGATCGAATCGTTGTGTTCGCAATTAGCCAGCCGCTTGTAGAGCGACAGACGCTCCTGCACATCGCCGCAATAGTCCGCTGGCAAAATTGCCGGCGCATGCAGGTTGATCTCCGTAGTCGCGGCGAGCGGCGCGGTGAGGTCGGGCTCCTTGCCTTCCTTGAGCGCCTTCACGGCGTCGTTCAGCATGTCGGTATAAAGCTGGAAGCCGATCTCGTGAATCTCGCCCGATTGCTTGTCGCCAAGCACTTCGCCCGTGCCGCGAATTTCCAGGTCGTGCATGGCCAGATAGAAGCCCGAGCCGAGTTCCTCCATCTGCTGGATCGCTTCGAGGCGGCGCTGCGCCTGCTTGGTGAGCCCTTGCGGATCGTGGACCAGCAGATACGAATACGCCTGGTGGTGCGAGCGGCCCACACGGCCACGCAACTGATGCAGCTGCGCGAGACCGAACTTGTCGGCGCGGTGAATCAGGATCGTGTTGGCGCTCGGCACGTCGATGCCGGTTTCGATAATCGTCGTGCACAGCAATACGTTGGCGCGTTGCGCAACGAAGTCGCGCATCACGCGTTCGAGTTCGCGTTCATGCATCTGACCATGCGCGACCGCGATACGCGCTTCGGGCACCAACGCTTCGAGCATTTGCCGGCGATTCTCGATCGTCTCGACTTCGTTGTGCAGGAAGTACACCTGGCCGCCACGCTTCAACTCGCGCAGCATGGCTTCGCGAATCACGCTGTCTTCTTCGCGGCGCACGAAGGTTTTGATCGCAAGGCGCTTTTGCGGCGCGGTGGCGATCACGGAGAAATCGCGCAGGCCTTCGAGTGCCATGCCGAGCGTACGCGGGATCGGTGTGGCCGTAAGCGTGAGCACGTCCACTTCGGCGCGCAACGCCTTCAACGCTTCTTTCTGGCGCACGCCGAAACGGTGTTCCTCGTCGATGATCACGAGGCCCAGCCGCTTGAACTGGACGTCGGACGAGAGCAGCTTGTGCGTGCCGATCACGATATCGACCGTGCCTTCGTTGATCTGCTGGATCGCCGCGTTGACTTCCTTGGTCGACTTGAAGCGCGACAGTTCGGCGATCCGCACCGGCCAGTCGGAGAAACGGTCGCTGAAAGTTTGCGTGTGCTGTTCGGCGAGCAGCGTGGTGGGCGAGAGCAGTGCCACCTGTTTGCCGCCCATCACCGCGATGAACGCGGCCCGCAACGCGACCTCCGTCTTGCCGAAGCCGACGTCGCCGCACACGAGCCGATCCATCGGTTTACCGCTCGTCATGTCGCCGATCACGGCCGCGATCGCTGCGGCCTGGTCCGGCGTTTCCTCGAAGCCGAAGCTCTCCGCGAACTTCACGTAGTCTTTCGGTTCGAGCGCGAACGCATGGCCTTCGCGCAGCGCGCGACGGGCGTACAGGTTCAGCAATTCGGCGGCGGTATCGCGAATCTGCTGCGCCGCCTTGCGCTTGGCTTTTTCCCACTGGCCCGAGCCGAGCGAGTGCAACGGCGCGCTTTCCGGATCGGCGCCGCTATAGCGCGAGATCACGTGCAACTGCGCGACCGGCACATACAGCTTGCTGTCGTCGGCGTATTCGAGGTGCAGGAACTCGGTCTCGCCTTCGCCGAGATCCATGGTGACGAGGCCCATATAGCGGCCGATGCCGTGCTGCGAATGCACGACCGGATCGCCGACCTTGAGCTCGGACAGATCGCGCACCATCGAATCGACGTTGCTCGCCTGTTCCTGGCGGCGGCGCCCCGCGCGACGCGCAAGCGGACCATACAGCTCGGTCTCGGTGATGATCGCGATACCGTCGACGGGCACGGCAAAACCGTTGGCGAGCGGCGCGACGCCCAATGAAAAGCGCTCGTCGCTCGTGAGCCAGTCCTGGAAGCTGTCGCTCGACGCCGGTTTCAGGTGATTGTCGGCGAGCAACTGCAGCAGCGTTTCGCGCCGGCCTGCCGATTCGGTGGCGAACAGCACGCGATTCGGCGTGGTGTCGAGATACGTGCGCAAGGCCGCTACCGGATCTTCCGCGTGACGGTCGATAGCGAGGTTCGGCAACGGAGTGGACCAGCCGCCGCCGGCGTTGGCAGGCAGCGCGAGCCGCGCGAAGGGCTTGGCGAACGTGAAGAAATCTTCGTCCGACAGGAACAGCCGCTGCGGTTCCAGAATCGGCCGGTCGCGGTCATGCGACAGGAAGTTGTAGCGCTGCTTCGTGTCGTTGGTAAAGCGCCTGATCGCCGCGTCCAGATCGCCGACGAATGCCAGTTGCGCGCCTTCTGGCAGATAGTGGAACAGCGTGGCGGTTTCGTCGAAGAAGAGCGGCAGATAGTATTCGATGCCCGCGGACGGCACGCCGTTGCCGATGTCCTTGTAAATCGACGCGCGGCTCGGGTCGCCCTCGAAGGTCTCGCGCCAGCGGCTGCGAAAAGCGGTGCGGGCGGCTTCATCGAACGGAAATTCGCGGCCCGGCAGCAGGCGCACGTCTTTCACCGGGTACAGGCTGCGCTGGGTGTCCGGGTCGAACGCGCGAATCGAGTCGACCTGGTCGTCGAACAGGTCGATCCGGTAGGGCAAGGGCGAGCCCATCGGATAGAGATCGAGCAGCGAGCCGCGTACGCAGTACTCGCCCGGGCGCACCACCTGGCTCACGTGCTCGTAGCCGGCCAGCGTCAGCTGGGCCTTGAGTTTGGCTTCGTCGAGGCGCTGGCCCTGCGAGAAGGAGAACGTATAAGCCGCGAGGAACGACGCGGGCGGCATGCGGTACAACGCCGTGGTGGCGGGCACCAGCAGGATGTCGCAACGGCCTTCGCCCAGATCGTGCAGCGTGGCGAGACGCTCCGAGACCAGATCCTGGTGCGGTGAAAAGGTATCGTAAGGCAGCGTTTCCCAGTCCGGCAGCAGGCGCACGCGCGCCTCGGGCGCGAAGAAGCCGATTTCCTGCGCCAGTCGCTGCGCATCGACGGCGCTTTCGCACACGACCGCGAGCAGCGGCACCTTCTCGCGATAGGCGAGATGGTAGCGGGCGATCAGCAGCGCGTCGGACGAGCCGTGCGTGCCGTCGAAGGCGAAACGCTGGCCGGCCTTGACGAGCGCGACGGGCGGGGAGTACTGCGATGATGCGGCGATGTCTGGCATAGATGAGAAAAAACGGCCTCAGGCTCACACGTGACCGGCAAGTTTACGCGTGTCGGGGCGTGGATGCGAAGGACCTATTATAAAATCCGTCCATTACTTTGACTTCGCGGCATCCGCACTCGTGACTTCCCGTCTATTTGCCCTGATTCCGTGCGCAGGCACCGGCAGCCGTTCCGGCGCCGCGATGCCCAAACAATATCGCACTGTCGCTGGCCGCGACATGTTGCATTACTCGCTGGCGGCGTTCGACGCCTGCAGCGAGTTTGCGCAAACCCTCGTCGTGATCGCCCCTGATGACGCCCATTTCGACGCCCGCCGCTTCGGCGGCTTGCGTTTCGCCGTGCGCCGCAGCGGTGGAGCGTCGCGCCAGGCCTCGGTGCTCAACGGCCTGCACGCGCTCGCCGAGTTCGGCGCCCACGACGACGACTGGGTGCTGGTGCACGACGCGGCGCGCCCCGGCATTACCCCCGCGCTGATCCGCACGCTGATCGGCGCGCTGAAGGACGACGCGGTGGGCGGCATCATGGCCTTGCCGGTCGCGGACACGCTCAAACGGATCGACGCGAACTCGACCGACGGCCGGATCGCGCGCACCGAGGCGCGCGACGGCTTGTGGCAGGCGCAGACGCCGCAGATGTTCCGCATCGGCATGTTGCGCGAGGCGATCCTGCGCGCGCAGGCCGACGGTCACGACCTGACCGACGAAGCAAGCGCGATCGAGTGGCTGGGCCATGCGCCGAAACTGGTGCAGGGCAGCTTGCGCAACTTCAAGGTGACTTATCCGGAAGACTTCGATCTGGCCGAGGCGATTCTCAGCCGACCCGCGGCTTCATGACGGGCGATTTCAAATTTAACGAGCGGACTTGAGGATTTGACGCATATGGATTTCAGAATTGGGCAAGGCTATGACGTGCACGCGCTGGTGCCGGGACGCCCGTTGATTATCGGCGGCGTGACGATTCCCTATGAGCGTGGCCTGCTCGGTCATTCGGACGCGGACGTGTTGCTGCACGCCATTACCGATGCCCTGTTCGGTGCGGCCGCGATGGGCGATATCGGCCGCCATTTCTCCGATACCGATGCGAAGTTCGCAGGCGCGGACAGCCGGGTTTTGCTGCGCGAATGCGTCGCGCGCGTGAAGGCGGCGGGCTTCTCCATCGCCAACGTCGATAGCAGCGTGGTGGCGCAGGCGCCGAAGCTGGCGCCGCATATCGAGGGCATGCGCGCCAATATCGCCGCCGACCTGGATTTGCCGGTCGAGCGCGTCAACGTCAAGGCCAAGACCAACGAGAAGCTCGGCTACCTGGGCCGAGGCGAGGGCATTGAGGCTCAGGCCGCGGTTCTGCTGGTCAAGAACTGATTGGTTTGAGAACGCGCGCAGCAGCGGGAACGGCATCGCACTGCGCGCATATCGAGGCTTACTTGTCTTCGGCGGCAATGCACTGCGCGGTCGCGTTGATCACCGCGGCGATCCGCCCAACGTCACGCAATTGCGTGGAACTCATGCCTTCGGCGACCAGCGTGTCGAAGTGCGACTTCACGCAAAAATGGCACTTGCCGATGATCGACGCCGCCAACGCATACATCTCGAAGCGCCGCTTATCCACTCCGCCGTGCGACGCATAAGCGTTCATGCGCAACTGCGCCGGCTGCGACTTCAGGTCAGCGCTTTCCGTCATCTCGACGTACGGATACCAGACGTTATTCATGCCCATCAGCGCAGCGGCCGTCAGCGCGCCTTGGGTCTCTTCCGGCGACAACACGCCGGCATTGCGAATCGCGTCGACGATCACCGTGCTCTTCGCGGCGAAGGCGGCCGCTAGCGCGACCCCGACGGCGTCATTGCCTTCGAGCGATGAGCGCGCGATCGTCCCATCCAGATTCAGCCGGATGTCTTTCGCATAGTCAGGCACACGCGCCTTAATCGAAGCCAGGAATTCCATTGAGATTTCCTATCAGTTCGTCGATAAAAAAGCCCGCGGCTCGTTCAAGCTCAGCGGGCTTTTGACAGGTAGCACGGTTTAGAGCGTTGCGCCGCCGACTGCGCGGTTGCAAGGACACAGCTCGTCCGTTTGCAGGCCGTCCAGAATACGCAGCACTTCTTCCGGGTTGCGACCGACGTTCAGGTTATTCACCGAAACGTGCTGGATCGTATTGTCCGGATCGACAATGAAGGTGGCGCGCAGCGCGACGCCTGCTTCCTTGTCACGCACGCCGAGCTGGTCGATCAACTCGCCTTTCACGTCGCCGAACGCGTAATGGTTCAGCTTGTCCAGATCCTTGTGCTCGCGGCGCCAGGCCAGCTTCACGAATTCGTTATCGACGCTGCCGCCAAGCAGCACCGCGTCGCGTTCCTCAAAATCTTTGGCCAGCTTGCCGAACTCGACGATTTCCGTCGGGCACACGAACGTGAAGTCCTTCGGGTAGAAATAAATGATCTTCCACTTGCCCGGGAACGACTGCTCCGTGATGTCTTCGAACGCCGAGACGCCGTTTTCCTCAGGATGGTTGAAGCCCGGCTTTGCAGCAGTGACGGTGAACGCTTCGAGTTTATCGCCAACGGTTTTCATGCGAGTGCTCCTTCGTGTGTTGGAAAAACAGCATGTTGAGGCTACCAGCTCGTGCAGACGAGCGCGTTACACGTGATTCACTATAACTCTATTGACCTATTAATCCAATAGTTTTTAACTAATTATCGAGATGGTTGTTATCCAGTGCGGCAGATGGCGGAAAAGGGCGGATGAGACTATTGCGCTCAGACACCCTTGGCCAGCGGAAACTCGATAGTCACTTCGAGCCCCGGTCCTGGCGTGCGGTTACGCAAGCGCAGCGCGCCGCGGTATCGGCCCACGAGGCGCTGAACGATGGCCATGCCAAGGCCGGTGCCGTTCGCCTGGGTGCGTGCCGAATTCACACGATAGAACGGCCGTGTGACAAGCGCCAGTTGGTCTTCTGGTATGCCCGGCCCTTCATCGACCACGGACAGTTCAACCCGTGAGTGCGACACCCGCGTTTCGAGAATCACGTGCGGAATGCCGTCGCCGTCGCTCAGGCCGTATTTGCGCGCGTTTTCCAGCAGGTTGCCGACCACGCGCCGCATGTCGGTTTCATCGGCCTCGATCACCGCCGACGGCGCGAGCCGCGTAATCAGCCGCATGCTGTCTTCGCTCTGCATGCGCGCGGCCAGTTCTCCTGCGATCACGGAAAGGTCGACAGGTTCCGGCACGCGCTGCACCGGCCGCGCGTAATCGAGGAACCGGCCGATGATCATGTCCATCTGTTCGATGTCGTCGACCATTGCGTCTTTGGTGGCCTGATCCGACGGACTCATTTCGGTTTCGAGACGCAGCCGCGCGAGCGGCGTGCGCAGATCGTGCGAGATACCCGCGAGCATCAGCGCGCGGTCGGCCTCGAGCTGTTCGAGGTCCTGCACCATCTGGTTGAAACTGCGATTGGTTTCCGCGGCCACACCCATGCCGCGTTCGGGCAGCGGCTCTGGCGATTGCCCCGAGCCGACTTTGCGAGCGGCCATGGCGAGGCGCGCGAACGGACGATTCACGAGACTCGTGATGAATGCCGCGCCGAACAGCGACAACGCCAGCGCGAACACACCCCAGCCCGCCCACTGCAAGCCGGTGGCGTTGTCGAGCTGATCGCGGTCGAGCGCGACCCAGTAATCGTCGTCGTCGATCTTGAAGCTGATCCACACGCCGGGAATGTCGTTCACGCTTTGCGCGATTACGGTGTCGTCGCCGAGGCGGCCGCGAATGTCGTGTTCGATCAGCCGGTTCAGCGACTCGTCGGGCTGCAGCTTGTACTTGTCGGTGGTTTCGCGCGGGTACACGCGCACGCCTTCATTGCTTTCCAGATCCTGCAGCAGGGCGCGCCGCAGGTCGGGATCGGAATAGAGGAGTGCGGTGCGCGTGAGCTTGACGATGGCGACGAGCTGCAACGCCACGCGCTGCGCGCGCGGCTCGCGTTCGATCACCCGGAAGCTCTGGAACCACGCGGCGAGGCTGACTGCGATCAACAGCGCGATCAACAGAAAGGTCCGCCAGAAAAGGCCACCGAACGCGAGCGTCAGGAGGCGCCGGTCGATCCGCATGGGCCCTTCTTATCTGAAATCAAAGCAGGCAATGGCCTTGCATGGGACCAGAGTAAGCGCTGAAGCGCCAACTCTGGTCGACACTGGAGGTGAGAGCAAACTCAGGCTGCACCGTCGGGGATGAACACGTAACCCAGACCCCAAACCGTCTGGATGAAACGCGGGCTGCCCGGATCAGGTTCGATCAGCTTGCGCAAACGCGAAATCTGCACGTCGAGACTGCGGTCGAAGACTTCGTACTCACGGCCGCGTGCGAGTTCCATAAGCTTTTCACGCGACAGCGGCTGGCGCGGATGACGCGCGAACACCTTGAGCACCGAGAACTCGCCCGTGGTCAGCGGAATTTCCTGGCCGGCCTTGGTGAGCGTGCGGGTAGCGAGATTCAAGGCGAACTCGCCGAACTCGAACACCTCGGTGGTTTCGGACGGCGCGCCCGGCAACTCCGAAGGCGACTGGCGGCGCAACACCGCGTGGATCCGCGCAACCAGTTCGCGCGGATTGAACGGCTTGGGCAGATAGTCGTCGGCGCCCATCTCGAGCCCGACGATACGATCGACGTCTTCACCCTTGGCCGTGAGCATGATGATCGGCGTACGGTCGTTGCTGCCGCGCAGACGGCGGCAGATCGACAGACCGTCTTCGCCGGGCAGCATCAGATCGAGCACCAGCAGGTCGAAGCGCTCACGCACCCAGAGCTTGTTCATGGAAGGAGCGTTCTCGGCGACATAGACATTGAAGCCCTGTTCACCGAGGTAGCGGCGCAGCAGATCGCGCAGGCGCGGATCGTCGTCGACGACGAGAATTTTCGAAGGGTTTTTGGTTTCCATGGTCGGCATCTTAGCGCGATTAGAAAGTGGTGCGCGTTTGCATCGTTTTCGGGGTTACAGTCAGTTACAAAATTTACCCGCAGTGTGGCACGACGTAAAGCGGGGGCAGGTAGACTCCTTTACTGAATGCGGCTGTTCGGTGGATACTTCACTCGAATAAAACTCTCGTACCCGGCCCGTTACCGGGGTCTGTATACGCATTTGAGGTAGCCGGTTGCCGCGCCACGAAGGGAACAACATGAAGGGAGGGGTTTGGCCGAATGTGCGCCTCAGCGTGATTGCACTGGCGGTAGCCGGTACGCTTGCAGGGTCACTGGTACCAACGCTCGCCCATGCCCAGCCTTCGGCCGACAGAGCTGCGAGCGAGCGCTCGCCTAAGTCAGGCAGATCCAATCGCCACGATCCCGCGACCGAACGCCCCGCGTCGGATGTGATTATGCGCACCGCTGTTCCCCCCGATCTCGATCAACGCCGTCGTGATGGTCATATGACGCCCGACGAACGGCGTCTGTTACGGCAGCATATCGAAGACGCTGTCCGCGAACTCTATAAGCGGTAGCTATTTTCGTGCCTGCGTTGGCACGCGCTTCACTCTTCGTCCCGCAACATCTTTCGCGTTCCGCCGTGCGTGAAAAAATTCGTTGCACTTCCCTCGTCAACTTCCCGCCCCGTCTGCCGTTGATCCGTCAATGCGAATCGCGCTGTGCATGCATTGCGTGCGCCGCCGCTTGTTCAACGTGTCCCGTCAATCCGGATGATCGATGATGAGATTGCTCACAGGTGGTAATTGCCGCCGCAGGTTGGCAGCATGGGCCACTGCCATGACGGTCCTGGCAATCGGTTTACCGGCTGCGGCCGTGGGTTTGCCGCCCGCCGCCGTGCCGTCGGCCGCGTCGCATGTCGGACATCGCACTCATCATGCGCCCACTGCAGGCGACAGTGCGGCTTCCGAACGCGAGCAGAGCATTCTCGATGCCGACGACGCGCGCTTCTTTCTGACGCGCGTCGGCTTCGCACCAGATGCCGCCGAGCTCGCGCAATACGTCGGACTCACGCGAGTGCAGGCCGTCGACACAGTGCTCGCGACCGCCAGAACCGAGGCGGTCACGCCGCTGCCCGACTGGGTCCTCGAACCGATACCGACACGCGAAACGCGCAAGGCATGGACCGATGATCAGCGTCGCGAAGCGCAGCGATTGCGCGGGCAGCGTTACGAACTATTACGCGCATGGTGGGTGCGCGAGATGCTGGCCACACCGTCGCCGCTTACCGAGCGCATGACGCTGTTCTGGCATAACCACTTCACGTCGGGGCAAGACAAGGTGCAGTATCCGCAGCAAATGGCGATGCAGAACATGCTGTTGCGCCGAAACGCGCTCGGCAACTTCGGCGAGCTTCTGCACGACGTCGCGAAAGATCCTGCGATGCTGCAGTACCTCGATGGCGCGAGTAATCGCAAGGGCAAGCCCAACGAAAATTTCGCCCGTGAGGTGATGGAGTTATTCACGCTTGGCGAGGGGCATTACTCGCAACGTGACGTGTCCGAGGCGGCGCGCGCGTACACCGGGTGGAGTCTCGATCCCGACACGCAGGCCTACGTGTGGCGCTCCAACCAGCATGACGAAGGTGAGAAGACCGTGCTTGGCAAGACCGGGCCGTTCGATGGCGATCAGGTGCTCGATATTCTGCTGGCGCAGCCAGAGACCTCCACCTTCGTGACCACGAAATTGTGGCGCGAGTTCGTCTCGGATACGCCGGACCCGCAGAGTATCGCGCCGATCGCGGCGCGCTTCCGCGCGAGCCGCTACGACATCAAGGTGGCGTTGCGCGGCATTTTCCTGAGCGACGCGTTCTGGGAGGACGATCATCGCGGCGTCCTCGTAAAGTCGCCGGCGGAGTTCGTGGTCGGCACGCTGCGCGCATTCGACATCGGCTATGAGAATACCGCGCCGTTTGCCGCGCAAATCCGCACGCTCGGCGAAAACCTGTTCTATCCGCCGAACGTCAAAGGATGGCCGGGCGGCACGACATGGATCAACAGTTCCACACTGCTTGCCCGCAAGCAGTTCGTCGAGCAGTTGTTCCGCGCCACCGAGGCCGCGGGTCCACTGCGTACGGCGAATCTGGCGGGCGCGAGGATCGCGGCAAGCGACGCGATGTCCGGCATGCAGACCACAGCGCCGCTGCAGCGCGCAACGGCGCATGCCGCTCAGGGTGGCAAAGGTGGCGTACGCTTCGACATTGGAACATGGCTCGCGCGTTACAACACCGCGCCGACGGCGCGGCCCGGATTGTCGGCCGAGTTGCAGTTGCAGCACGCGGTCTTGCCGCTCACGCCGGTGGACGCGATCGAGACCGGTTCGACCGCGGGCGCCTATCTGCAAGCATTGCTGATGGACCCGGCGTATCAATTGAAGTGAGCCATTGAAACAGGCACGCGCCAAACGGTGAAAAAGACGGGACTGTCGAAGCGGACATGACCCGCGCCGTGACAATCGAACGAGGTGCAGGATGAAACGACGCAGCTTTCTCTCGATGTGCGCGGCTTCGAGCGTCACGTTCTGGCTGCCAAGCGCATACGGCGCGCAGTCGGCCGAGCCGTACGCATCGTCGGCGCGCGGCTACGAAAACCTGTTGATCCTCATCGAATTGAAAGGCGGTAACGACGGTTTGAATACCGTGATTCCGTTTGCCGATCCTGCTTACTATCAGTTGCGCAAGAACATCGGCATCAAACGCGAGCAGGCGATTCAACTCGACGAGCGCACCGGATTGCATCCGTCTTTGCAACCGCTCATGCCACTGTGGCGCGACCGGCAACTGGCGATCGTGCAGGGCGTGAGCTATGCCCAGCCCAACCTGTCGCATTTCCGTTCGATCGAGATCTGGGACACCGCGTCGCGTTCCGACCAGTATCTGCGCGAAGGATGGCTCACCCGCGCGTTTGCACAAATGCCGGTGCCCGTCGGGTTCGCCGCCGACGGCGTGGTGATCGGCAGCGCCGAGATGGGGCCGCTCGCGAACGGCGCGCGCGCCATCGCGCTGGTCAATCCGGCGCAGTTCGTAGCGGCTTCGCGGCTCGCCACGCCCGTATCGCTGCACGAGCGCAATCCGGAGCTGGCGCATATTCTCGACGTCGAAAACGACATTGTGAGAGCCGCCGACCGGCTGCGTCCAACGCAAGGGCAGCCTCAGTTGAAAACCGTGTTTCCGGGTGGAGCCTTCGGCAGTTCGATCAAGGCAGCGATGCAAGTGCTCGCGGCTGGCGACGCACCGAAAAACGACCACGGCGTTGCGGTGATCCGCCTGACGCTGAACGGTTTCGATACACACCAGAATCAGCCGGGTCAGCAGGCGGTGCTGCTCAAACAGCTCGCGGAAGGAGTGGCGTCGATGAAATCGGCGCTCGTCGAACTCGGTCGCTGGGACGATACCCTGGTGATGACTTATGCCGAGTTCGGCCGGCGTCCGCGTGAGAACCAGAGCAACGGCACGGACCACGGCACCGTGGCGCCGCATTTTGTCATGGGCGGACGCGTGCGAGGTGGTCTGTACGGCGTCCCGCCGGTGCTGGCGCGGCTTGACGGCAATGGCAACTTGCCGGTCGGCGTCGATTTCCGGCAGCTTTACGCCACGGTGCTCGGGCCGTGGTGGGGGCTCGACGCGCCGGCGATTCTGCAGCAGCGGTTCGAGCCGCTGCCGTTGCTACGGGTTTGACGGCAGCTTTTGTCGACACCCTTTGACGACACCTCGGCAACGGTTTTTTGGGAACCCGTCTACCGACGTCTTTTTCTAGCGACGCGGTGAGTGAGGCGCCGAACGCTTCCGACGCCAGACCGACGCACCGCCCGGTCACTTTGCGCGCCACGCGATCCAAAGCTTGCGAATCGGCGTCAATGCGATGCGTTGATGCAGCACGTGATAGCCGTCGCGTTCGATTTCATCCAGCAGAGCCAACGCCAAGGCGGCTTGCGCGACGAGCGTGCGCTGCGTGCGGCGCTCGTTGGCGGGCACGGCGCCGAGGGCGTTTTGCAGTGCATCGCGGGCGCGCTTCGTCTCGAAGCGCATCAACTCCGTGAATGCCTCGGTGTATTTCCGATTGATCAGATCCGCGGCGGTCACATTGAAGCGCTGCATTTCGTCGATCGGAATATAGATGCGGCCGTGGCGCGCGTCATGGCCCGTTTCCACGACGAATTGCGCAAGCATTAGCGCCTCGCCGAGCGGTGCGGACCAGTTCGACGCCTGAGCGGCGTCTTTCGCCGTGGCGCGCGCGACCAGCGAGGCGAACGTGCCGCCCACGCCTTGCACATAGCGCCGCAAATTCGGGTAATCGAGGTAACGGGCCTGGTCGAGGTCCATTTCGAACCCGGCGAGCAACGTTTGCAGCGCCGGATACTCGGCTTTCACGTCGGGCAGATGCGCGGCCAGCGCCTTGGACACCGGATGCGACGGCGAACCCGAAGCCAGCGCGGCGATTTCGTTTTGCCACCACGCGAGTTTCGTGCGGCCAATGGCCGGATCGCTCGTCTCCTTGACCGTTTCCTCGAACTCGCGGCGCAGCGCGAACAGCGCGGTCAACAGCGGCTGGCTGGCCGCGGGCGCCTGCCGAAGCGCATAGTAAGTGCTCGATCCGGGCGGCGCCGCTTTCTGCTGGCAATATTCTTCGAAATTCACTGGATTGGGAATGTGGGGAAGGGCAGGCGAAGAGGGGGCACGTCGTGCGTGCATCAAGCCAAAAATTGTAGCATCGGCGCCGCTTCGACAGATGCCGGGCAAATGCAGACAAGCGCGAATCAATCGGTTAGAATCTCGCGCTTACGCTTTCGGGCGCGTGTTTCAGACGCGGCCGACAGTATGCAGGACAACGGGCAAACGCATCGCGCATTGCCCGGCTGCGAGGGTGGCGAAATTGGTAGACGCACCAGGTTTAGGTCCTGACGCCCGCAAGGGTGTAGGGGTTCGAGTCCCCTCCCTCGCACCATTTATTCGTAGTGAAAAACCCCGTCAAGTCTTTGGGCTGACGGGGTTTTTTGCTTTTTCGGCAATGCCGCCGGCGCTATTCGGCCGCGCTCAGGCGTCCGGCGTTTGCGCGGGCGCTTGCGTGCCTGGCAGATCCGCTTGTGCGGCGCCTTCGAGAAAACGACGGGTCGATTCGAACGCCTGCAACATCTGATCGGGCCACGGCGTTTGCAGCATGACCGCCTGGTGATTTTCGAAGGCCGACGACAATAGCTTCGCGAGCTCAGGCGAGCGAAGATGACGCAGCAGCACACTGACCGCGATCGCCGTAGCCTGGCTTGCGCCGGCCGTCTGGAGTTCCGAAGCGGTGAGGGCCGCGACCTGTTTGTTGATATCCACTGCAACTTCCTTGGATGAAATGTGGGAGATGAAGGCTCGATGGCCGGTGCCGAATTTTGACATGGTTGGCGCCTTATCGTGGCCGCCTGCCGTATGCGCTCGATGCAATGTCACTTCATGCTCGTGCAGGCGTCAATATCGGTATTCTGGACGGTGTGCGCGCTTCGCCGTGACGATCTGGGTGAGGCGCCGGGTGAGCCGGTTGAGCCGGCTGTTCTGGCTCATTGGCGCCGTGCTGCTCGCGGCGACTTTGCTCAAGCGGGTTCTGTTCGACCTGTCCCTCGTGACGGAAATCGGGAGGACCGCATCGTTTATCGGCATCGGGTCGATGTTGCTATTGATCGGCTTCATCGGCTTCTTCTCGCCGTTGCCGCCCAAGGCTATGGTCCTGGAAACTGAACAATGAAACATGTCTTCGCATTGACTGGCTGGGGTGTTGCGATCGTCGCGGCGTGGACGTGCGCGCCCGCATTTGCGGCGGATGATTTCGCACAACGCTTCGCGCTCCAACTCGACGAGGGCGCCGCGCATTACAGCATGACGTTGCCGGCAGCCGTCTACGCGGCAAGCCAGCGCAGCGATCTGGGTGACGTGCGCATCTTCAACGGTGCGGGCGAGCCGGTGCCGTACTCGCTCGACGCGCCTCGCGAACCCGCTCGCACGCCGCCCACGCTGCGTCCGGCGCGCTGGTTTCCGTTGCCGTCCACGGCCGCCAAAAGCGCTGGCGCGCCGCTCGGGGTGACGATTGCCGGCGATGGTTCGTTGCGTGCAACGTCGGCGCCGCCGTCCCGCGCGCAGCACGACACGGACGTAATCGATACCGGGCGCTTGTCGCGCACGAGTCGCGTGAGCGCGTTGCTCGTGCATCTGCGCGACGACAATTACCAGGGGCGCGTGGGCGTGGAAGCCAGTGATGATTTGCGTCACTGGCAACCCGCGGGCGACGCACAACTCCTCAAGGTCAGCTACAACGGCAGCACGCTGAGTCAGGACCGGATCGAGCTGGGCGGCACACCTGCGCGGTACCTGCGTTTGCGCTGGCTCGACGGCGCGCCGTACGTCGACTCGATGGAGATGGAGGTGCAGGCGCTTGCCGTCGAGCCCGTGCAACGCGCGGAGCGGGCGTGGCGCGAAGGCATCGTCGCCCACGCGGGCGTGAAGCCCGGCGAGTACTTCTTCAACACCGGTGGCCCGTATCCCGTCGACCGGCTGCGGCTGAATCTGCCTCAGCCAAATACCGTCGCGCCTGCCGTCGTCTATTCCCGCTCGGGGCTGGAGGCGCCGTGGCGCGAAGTCGCCGGTGCGATGCTGTTCCGCTTGCACAACGGCGCGGTGGAGCAGAGCAATCCTTCACTCGAATTGACGCCCGACGCGGATCGGCAATGGCGTGTGGTGGTCGACACGCGCAACGGTGGGCTCGGCAGCGGAGCGCTAACCATTGCCGCGGGCTGGCGTCCGGCTACGCTGACTTTCGCCGCGCGTGGCGCGGCGCCGTTCACGCTGGCGGTCGGGAGCGCGGCGACGGCGTCGGCGGCGGTGAGCCGGAGCGAGTTGTTGATGGGCGCCTCAGCAGTGCCCGCGACGGCCCGTCTGGGTGACGCGCTATCTGCCGAGCAGGCGGCGAGCGCGCAGGTCGCGAGCCACAATCCGGATGCGATGCGCCGCTATTTGCTATGGGCGGCGCTGCTGCTGGCCGTCGGTTCGCTCGGGGCGATCGCCTGGCGACTCGCGCGACGCGCTCAGGTTCGAGCGGGCGTGGCGTCTGGTGGTGTGTCTGGTGGTGTGTCTGGTGGGTCCGCAGGGTCCGGTGTGGCGAGCGCGACGACTCACGATGCCGCCACGGGTGACACAAACGGGCAAGGCGGCAACGGCTGAACTCGGCGCGCGCCTATGCCGCGCCGGTCACTCTTCCTCGCGCGCGGTCATCGTGCCGATGATCTTGTCGAGCGCGTGGCCGAACGCGAGTTGTTCCTGCTCGTCGAGGCAGCCGAACATGTCACCGTTCCACTTGCGCGCGATCGGCATCACCTTGCGATACAACGCGCGGCCCTCGGGCGTGAGGGAGACCAGCACGACACGGCCGTCTTCGGCGCTCGCTTCGCGCTTCACGAGTCCTTGTTTGATCAATGCTTCAGCGGCGCGGCTTGCCTGGCTTTTGTCGAGATTGGCATGCCTTGCCAGTTCCATGATCGAGAACGGCCCGAACGATCCCACCGACGCAATCACCCGCGCCTCGGGCAAGGTGACGCCGAGCTTGTCCTGATAGCGTTCGCTGATGCCGCGCTCGGCGAGTTTGTTGAGAACATGCAGACGGTACGTGAGGAATTGTTCGAGCCCGGCTTTGGGTGCCTTCATGGTCTTCCCGTAGTGAGTGAGCGGTCGCGGCGCTGTGATTGTTGCCGCAACCGTCCTGCCGGTCAACGCGTGCCGTACTTCAGGCGCGTCAACTGTTCGGCTTCGTCCGCCAGAAGGCGTGCCGCGTCGCGAATCGCGACCTCGAGCGTGATCGGCCCGGGTGCCGGCGAGAAGCACCCGCTGAAATATTCGGCAAGGCGCGGCAAGGCCGCGGAGTCGACCCCGCCCGAGAGCAGCGTGGCGGGCACGCCCGCTGCCTGCGCATGACGGCACGCGATGAAGGGCGCTTTGCCGTGCAGCGTTTGCACGTCCGAGCGGCCCTCGCCGGTGATCAGCCAGTTCGCGCCTTCGAGCGCGGCGTCCAGACCGATTTGCCGCGCGACGGTTTCCGCGCCCGGTTCGAACTGCGCGCCGAGCATATGCAGCGCGAAGCCGAGGCCGCCGGCCGCGCCCGCGCCGGGCTGGTCGCGCGCCGTGCGGCCGAGCGCCGGTTCGAGCAGATCGGCGAAGCGGGCAAGCGCTGCGTCGATTGAAGCAATCTGCTCGGGTTTCACGCCCTTTTGCGGACCGAACACCGCGGTTGCGCCGTGGTCGCCAGTAAGCGGATTGTCGACGTCCGACATGCCGACGAACAGTGTGTCCGCCAGGCGCGCGTCGAGTTGCGACACGTCCACTCGCGCAAGCCGCGCGAGTTGTTCCGGTGTGGCGTCGAGTTCCTTGTCCTGCGCGTCGAACAGCTTGAGGCCGAGGCCCGCCAGCAGGCCCGCGCCGCCGTCGTTCGTGCTGCTGCCGCCAAGCGCGACGAAAAAGCGCCGCACGCCGGCGTCCATCAGCGCGCGAATCGCTTCGCCCATGCCGCGTGTGCTACGCGCCTCGACGGGCACGCCCATTCCCACCGGATCCGTAATGCCGACGATCTCCGCCGTTTCGATAATCGCACTGCCGTCCGCGAGGAGGCCCGTAAGCGCTTCGCGCATCGGACCGGCCGCGCCGCGCACGCTCAGCTTGCGGCGCTCGCCGCCGCTCGTGAGCATGGCGTCGAGCGTACCTTCGCCGCCGTCGGCCATCGGGCAAATGCGCACGCTCGCGTCGGGGCGGGCGCGCTGGATGCCCGACGCGATTGCTTGCGCGACCTGTTCCGCGCTAAGCGAGCCTTTGAAGGAATCGGGAGCAATGACGACGACGGGCGAGGACGGCGAATTCGGCATGGTGTCTCTGAATGGTTGGAGTCGTTGCGAGGGCGGGTGAAATGACGATGCGGGCGCAGCCCCGAGCGCGTCCATTAGCTTATCAGCATGGGCGCGCTGACTGAATATGTCGAACGGCATAGCGGGCATTGTCGGCGGCGGCGCGCGCAACCGCACGGCGCATCAGTCCGGCGACGCTGAATGATCGATGTGAAGTGGCGCAAAGCGCCCGGCTTGCACGTGAGAGCAGGTGGCGCAGGGGCGGCGGCACGCCGCCGGGGCGCACCGGAACGGGGCAGAAACTGGCATCAAACAGGTCGGAAAGCGGCCGGAAACCGATCAAAATCCCGATAAAAAAGCGCGCATTCATCGAATCCCGGCTAGTCGCGCAAATAGTTTGCTAAAATATTCGGCTCTTTGGACCCAACCGTGCTGCCGGTGGCCTGCTAGCCCGCGGCGCAGGCGCGCAATCGATGCTAAAGACGTGATCGCCACACTGCGCGACACCGCGCAGCATCGAAAAGCGGCACGGAGAAGATAACTGATTCGCTCGAATAATTTTAGGACGATTGAAGCCATGGCTAACGTTGTTGAAAACCTCGGCAAGCTCGAACGCCGCGTCACGATTTCCCTGCCGAAGGACGCCGTGCAGAAGGAAGTGGACTCGCGTATCCGTCAACTCGCGAAGAACGTGCGCATGCCGGGTTTCCGCCCGGGCAAGGTGCCGCTCAAGATGGTGACGCAACAGTATTCGGGCCAGGTGGAAGCCGAAGTGCTGAGCGACAAGGTCGGCAAGGAATTCTTCGACATCAGCCGCGCCGAAAACCTGCGCGTCGCTGGTCAGCCGAGCTTTGCGCCGAAGACCGACGCCACTGAAGGCGACTACGCGTTCGACGCGACATTCGAGGTGTATCCGGAAGTGAAGCTGGGCGACGTCGCCACGGCGGAAATCGAGCGCACCACGACCACCATCAGCGAAGCGGAAATCGACCGCACGCTGGAGATCCTGCGCAAGCAGCGCGTGCACTTCCACGCTCGCGGTGAATCCGGCGAGCACGGTGACGGCGGCGCGGACACGGCGGCCAAAGAAGGCGATCGCGTGACGGTCGACTTCGTCGGCAAGATCGACGGTGAAGTGTTCCAGGGCGGCAGCGCTGAAGACTTCGCGTTCGTGCTGGGCGAAGGCCGCATGCTGCCGGAATTCGAAAAGGCAGCCACTGGCCTGAAGGTCGGCGAAGCGAAGGAATTCGACCTAGCTTTCCCCGAGGACTACCACGGTAAGGAAGTCGCCGGTAAGACCGCGCAATTCACGATCACGATGAAGAAAATCGAGTGGCCGCATCTGCCGGAAATCGACGGTGAATTCGCCAAGTCGCTCGGTATCGAAGACGGCGACCTGACCAAGATGCGCGCTGAGATCAAAGACAATCTCGAACGTGAAGCGAAGCGCCGCACGCAAGCCATCGTCAAGAACCAGGTGATGGACGCGCTGCTGAAGATTTCGGAACTCGACGTACCGAACGCGCTGATCGAGCAGGATCAGGAACGCCTCGTCGCGATGGCGCGTCAGGATCTGGAGCAACGTGGCGTGCCGAACGCCAAAGACGCACCGATTCCGGCTGCCATGTTCAAGGAACAGGCTGAGCGCCGTGTCAAGCTGGGCCTTGTGCTGGCCGAGCTGGTCAAGGCCAATGAACTGCAAGCCAAGCCGGAGCAGATTCGTGCCGAAGTGGACGAATTCGCGAAAAGCTATGAAGACCCGAAGGAAGTCGTCCGCTGGTATTATTCCAACCAGCAACGCCTTGCCGAAATGGAAGCGTACGTCGTTGAAGCCAACGTCGTCGATTTCGTCCTTGGCAAGGCTAAGGTGACGGACAAGGAAGTGAGCTTCGAAGAACTGGCAAGCGCAACGGCGCAAGCGTAAGCGTCGCTGCAACGGCGTGCCGGCTGTCGGAGCGACGGCCCGCACGCCGTTTTTTTGTGCTGCAAAAGTGTGGAGCGTTGTGTGAGGCACAGGCATCCCGCTCGCACGGATTGCGCACTTGAATACGGGGTCGTCGACCACACCTGTCTAGCATGTAATATTCAAAATATTTCAGACAAGGATCCACTGCATGACCTTTCGCGCTCAAATGCTGGACACGTTGACCTCCCAGTCGTCGCGGGATCTCGAAGCGCAGGCGCTCGGTCTGGTGCCGATCGTCGTGGAGACGAGCGGCCGGGGCGAGCGCTCGTATGACATTTATTCGCGTCTGCTGAAGGAACGCATTGTGTTCCTGGTCGGCGAAGTGAACGATCAGACGGCTAATCTCGTGGTTGCGCAGATGCTGTTCCTGGAAAGCGAGAACCCGGACAAGGACATCAGTTTCTACATCAACAGCCCGGGTGGTTCGGTGTCCGCCGGTATGGCGATTTACGATACGATGCAGTTCATCAAGCCGGACGTCTCTACGCTGTGCATGGGTCTCGCGGCTAGTATGGGCGCGTTCCTGCTGGCAGCGGGCGCGAAGGGCAAGCGTTTTGCTCTGCCGAATTCGCGGGTGATGATTCACCAGCCGCTCGGCGGTGCTCGCGGTCAGGCGTCGGATATTGAAATTCAGGCGCGCGAAATCCTGTATTTGAAGGAACGGCTGAATCATCTGCTGGCGCATCACACCGGCCAACCGGTCGAACGTATTGCACGCGACACCGACCGCGACAACTTCATGTCCGGCGACGACGCGCAAGCTTACGGTCTGGTTGACCAGGTGGCGCACAAGCGTCCTTGATCTGGTGCGGTTTTGCCCTGAATTGGGGCGAAACCGTTAGCCGATCGATTGTGAAACAATCAAGACTCGTCCGAGCGCCTGCGGCAAACGCCGTCACCTTGGCTCAGTCCCTGCCGCGCCCAAACTGCGAGGCGGGGGCAAACGGCGTATTATGTAATCGAGTGTCCGGAGGCTCACACATCTATGGCGGACAAGAAAGGTTCTAACAGCGAAAAGCTGTTGTATTGCTCGTTTTGCGGCAAGAGCCAGCATGAAGTCAAAAAGCTGATTGCCGGCCCGTCGGTGTTCATCTGCGATGAATGTATCGACCTGTGCAACGAAATCATCCGCGATGAGGCTGCAGGTGCGGGCATCGAGGCGGGCTTGTCCAAGTCCGATCTGCCGAGTCCGCAGGAAATCCGTGAAATCCTCGACCAGTATGTGATTGGTCAGGAGCGCGCGAAGAAAATTCTCGCTGTGGCGGTGTACAACCACTACAAGCGCCTGAAGCATCTCGACAAGAAGGATGAGATCGAGCTGTCCAAGAGCAACATCCTGCTGATCGGGCCGACCGGTTCCGGCAAGACATTGCTCGCGCAGACGCTCGCGCGCCTTCTGAACGTTCCGTTCGTGATTGCCGACGCAACCACGCTGACGGAAGCCGGCTACGTCGGTGAAGACGTCGAGAACATCATTCAGAAGCTGCTGCAAAACTGCAATTACGAAGTCGACAAGGCCCAACGCGGCATTGTCTACATCGACGAAATCGACAAGATCAGCCGCAAGTCCGACAACCCGTCGATTACCCGCGACGTTTCGGGCGAGGGCGTGCAACAGGCGCTGCTGAAGCTGGTCGAAGGCACGATGGCGTCGGTGCCGCCGCAGGGCGGGCGTAAGCATCCGAATCAGGACTTCATCCAGGTCGACACCACCAATATTCTGTTCATTTGCGGTGGCGCTTTCGACGGCCTCGAAAAAGTCATCGTCGATCGTACCGAGAAGACCGGAATTGGTTTCGGCGCAAGCGTGAAGAGCAAGCAGGACCGCGACGCCGGCGAAGTGCTGCGCGAAGTGGAACCGGAAGATCTGATCAAGTTCGGCCTGATTCCCGAACTGATCGGCCGTCTGCCGGTGGTGGCCACGCTCGGCAAGCTCGACGAAGTCGCGTTGATGAAAATCCTCGTCGAACCGAAGAACGCTCTGGTGAAGCAATACCACAAGCTGTTCAATATGGAACGCGTCGAGCTCGAAATTCGCCCGGCCGCGTTGCAGGCTGTGGCGCGTAAGGCAATTCGTCGCAAGACGGGTGCTCGTGGTCTGCGCTCCATCCTGGAACAGGCGTTGCTTGATGTGATGTACGACCTGCCGCAGATGAAAGGCGTTAGCAAGGTCATCATCGACGACAACGTTATTGACGGCGACGGCAAACCGCTACTGATCTACGAAGACGCGCCCAAGGTCGCGGGTTCGAACTGATCGGCTTTCGGGTTCTTGCAAAAAAAGCCGTTCATGGCAACGTGAACGGCTTTTTTCGTTTATCGTGTGGTCAGGATGGTTGTTTTCACTATGGAGTCACTGAACCTTCGGAGTCACTGAACTTTTCCCACACGCGGAGGCTTGCAATCTTTTCTGCTGGCCTCACCTATCGAACGAACTGATTCCACTCATGGGGAAATGAAATGTCAGGAACCCAACTCCTTCCGCCGGAACGCATTACGCTCCCGCTGCTCCCGCTGCGTGACGTAGTCGTCTTCCCGCACATGGTGATTCCGCTCTTCGTAGGCCGCCCGAAGTCGATCAAGGCTCTCGAAGCAGCGATGGAAGGCGGCAAGCACATCATGCTCGTCGCCCAAAAAACGGCTGCGAAAGATGAGCCGACCGAAAAGGACATGTACGAAGTAGGGTGCGTTGCTAACATCCTGCAAATGCTCAAGCTGCCCGATGGCACCGTCAAGGTGCTGGTCGAAGGCTTGCAGCGCGCGAAAACGCTTTCCATCGAAGAACAGGAAACGCAGTTCTCGTGCGAAGTCATGCCGCTCGAACCCGACCACGCCGACAGCGCTGAAACCGAAGCGCTGCGCCGCGCGATCGTGTCGCAGTTCGACCAGTATGTGAAGCTGAACAAGAAGATCCCGCCGGAGATCCTGACGTCGCTGTCGGGTATCGACGAAGCCGGTCGTCTGGCCGACACGATCGCGGCGCATCTGCCGCTCAAGCTCGACCAGAAGCAGCACATCCTCGAAATGTTCCCGGTCATCGAGCGACTCGAGCATCTGCTCGCGCAACTCGAAGCCGAGATCGACATCCTGCAGGTTGAAAAGCGCATCCGCGGGCGTGTCAAACGCCAGATGGAGAAGAGCCAGCGCGAGTACTACCTGAACGAACAGGTCAAGGCGATCCAGAAGGAACTCGGCGAAGGCGAAGAAGGTGCGGACCTCGAAGAACTCGAGAAGCGCATCACGGCTGCCCGCATGCCGAAGGAAGCCAAGAAGAAGGCCGACGCCGAGCTGAAAAAGCTCAAGCTGATGTCGCCGATGTCGGCTGAAGCGACCGTCGTGCGTAACTACATCGACACGCTGATCGGCCTGCCGTGGCGCAAGAAGAGCAAGGTCAACAACGACCTCTCGAATGCGGAGCGCGTGCTCGACGAAGACCACTTCGGTCTCGAGAAAGTGAAGGAACGCATTCTCGAGTATCTCGCGGTCCAGCAACGTGTCGACAAGGTTAAAGCGCCGATCCTGTGCCTCGTTGGGCCTCCGGGTGTTGGTAAGACGTCGCTGGGTCAGTCGATCGCTCGCGCCACGAACCGCAAGTTCGTGCGTATGGCGCTCGGCGGCGTGCGCGACGAAGCCGAGATTCGCGGCCACCGTCGTACGTACATTGGTTCGATGCCCGGCAAGATTCTGC
The DNA here is from genome assembly GCF_046026435.1 of Paraburkholderia sp. RL17-381-BIF-C. Lineage (NCBI taxonomy): Bacteria > Pseudomonadati > Pseudomonadota > Betaproteobacteria > Burkholderiales > Burkholderiaceae > Paraburkholderia > Paraburkholderia sp. RL17-381-BIF-C. The sequence goes on from NZ_JARESX010000015.1 coordinate 39,088, forward strand.
AAAGCCTGACGAAGGTCGGCGTGCGCAATCCGCTCTTCCTGCTCGACGAAGTCGACAAGATGGGTCAGGATTTCCGCGGCGATCCGTCGTCGGCTCTGCTGGAAGTGCTCGATCCGGAACAGAACCATACGTTCGCCGATCACTACGTTGAAGTGGATTTCGATCTGTCGGACGTGATGTTCGTGGCGACGTCGAACTCGCTGAACATTCCGCCGCCGTTGCTCGACCGGATGGAAGTGATCCGTCTGTCGGGTTATACGGAAGACGAGAAGGTCAGCATCGCGCAACGTTATCTTTTGCCCAAGCAGAAGAAGAACAACGGCCTCAAGGACGGCGAGGTCGATGTGACGGAAACCGCGATCCGCGACATCATTCGTTACTACACGCGTGAAGCGGGCGTACGTTCGCTCGAGCGTGAAATTTCGAAGATCTGCCGCAAGGTCGTGAAGATGCTTCTGCTGAAGAAGGCGGAAGGCGCGGTGAAGGTGGACGGCAGCAACCTCGACACGTTCCTTGGCGTGCGCAAGTACGACTTCGGTCTGGCTGCGAAGGAAAATCAGGTTGGCCAGGTCACGGGTCTTGCGTGGACGGAAGTGGGCGGCGATCTGCTGACCATTGAAGCCGCGGTGATGCCGGGTAAGGGCAATGTGATCCGTACGGGTTCGCTCGGCGACGTGATGAAGGAATCCGTCGAAGCGGCACGCTCGGTGGTCCGTTCGCGCTCGCGTCGTCTCGGCATCAAGGACGAAGCGTTCGAGAAGCAGGACATTCACATCCACGTGCCGGAAGGCGCGACGCCGAAAGACGGTCCGTCTGCCGGTATCGCGATGACGACCGCGCTGGTGTCGGTGTTGACCGGTATTCCGGTGCGTGCCGATGTCGCAATGACGGGCGAAATCACGCTGCGTGGCGAAGTTCTGCCGATCGGTGGCCTGAAGGAAAAACTGCTGGCGGCGCATCGCGGTGGTATCAAGCTGGTGCTGATTCCGGAAGAAAACGTTAAGGATCTGACGGAGATTCCGGACAACGTGAAGAACGCAATCGAAATCGTGCCGGTCCGGTGGATCGACAAGGTGCTCGAACTTGCGCTCGAACGTGTGCCGTCGGCGTTGCCGGATGAAGAGCCGAAACCTGCTGCGCCGGTTGCAGCGGAGCCTGGCAAAGACGCCGCAGCAACTGAAGTCGTGAAGCACTAACGCACTCTGCAACGAAGCTGCTTGCTGGAACAAAACCCGCGGTCACGGCCGCGGGTTTTTTATTGTTCGCTCAATGTCGGCGAGTAGTTTCGTGAGACACGTTTTCCCATCTATTGAGCAAAGCCTTGATGCGTCGGCCGATTGGTTGTTTGCGCATCGAATTGCGGCAACATCCGGTTATAAAAAGCCCGCTTGAAAACCACTCGAATCAGGCTCAACCCCGCTTGACACAAGGGTTTCGGCCAATTCTAATGATTGCGCCCGGCGTTGGCCGCCGGCCGCGTGATATCAGGCGCTATAGAGCGCCGTCACGATCGCCATAACATTCTCGGGGGTTGGGATGAATAAGACGGAATTGATCGATCACATTGCACAGGAAGCCGACATTTCGAAGGCAGCGGCAGGCCGTGCACTCGACGCGGTGATCGGTGGTGTCAAAGGTACGTTGAAGAAGGGCGGTTCGGTCACGCTGGTCGGTTTCGGCACGTTCGCGGTCGGCAAGCGTACCGCGCGCACCGGGCGCAATCCGCGCACCGGCGCCGCCATCAAAATCAAGGCAGCAAAGGTTCCTAAATTTAGGCCTGGCAAAGCTCTGAAGGATGCGCTAAACTAATGGGCTCGCTGCTTGAGGGAAGTCGGTAGACAGAAGTCACGCAGCGGCAGCACTGAATCGTGAAACGGGTGCTTAGCTCAGTTGGTAGAGCGGCGCCCTTACAAGGCGTAGGTCGGGAGTTCGAGCCTCTCAGCACCCACCAGTTTCAGATTCGGCTGAATGTTTCAGCGCAGCGCAGTTGCTGCATAAGGAGTGGTAGTTCAGTCGGTTAGAATACCGGCCTGTCACGCCGGGGGTCGCGGGTTCGAGTCCCGTCCACTCCGCCAGTATCCTCGAAAGGCGAACTCCGGTTCGCCTTTTTTATTGCCCGCTGTTGTAAGATCGGGCGTTCTGTTTTTGGCACTCCTCACGCATGCTCGATTTTTTCCGCAATCACAAACGCCTGATGATGTTTATGCTCATCCTCGTCATTGTGCCGGGGTTGGGTTTTGTGGGTATTCAGGGCTTTCGCGGCTTCTTTGACGAAAGTGCAAACGTCGCGAGCGTCAACGGTCACAAGATCACGCGCGCTGAATACGATAACGCGATGCGTCAGCAACTCGACCGTGCCCGTCAGATGCTCGGCGCTCAGTTCGACATGAAGTCGTTCGACACGCCGGAGCGTCGCAGCGAGATGCTCGACGGCCTGATCGAACAGCGTGTGCTGGCCGATGAAACGCAGCGCCTGCACCTGACCGCATCCGACGACGCTGTGCGTCGCGTGCTGCTCAACGATCCGGTGATCTCGTCGCTGAAGAATCCTGACGGCACGATCGACGTCGACCGCTACAAGCAGCTGCTCGCCATGCAAGGCATGACGCCCGACCAGTACGACGAACGCGTGCGCTACAGCATCGCGACGCAACAGTTGCCGGCCAGCATTCAAGGCAGTGCGTTCACGTCGAAGACGCTCGCGCAGCATCTGACCGAACTCGCGGAACAGCAGCGCGAAGTGCAGGGCATCGCGTTCCATCCGCGCGATTACGCGGCGAAGGTGCAGCCTACCGACGCGCAACTGCAAGCGTATTACGACGCGCATCGCAATGAATTCGCCACGCCGGCCACCGCCACGATCCAGTATCTCGTGATGTCGCCGGCAACGCTCGCCGCTTCCGTGCAGCCGAGCGACGCCGACCTGAAAAAGTTCTACGACGACAACATCGCGCACTACCGTACCGACGGTCAGGTGCGTGCGAGCCACATCCTGATCGCAGCGCCGAAAGACGCGAGCGCGGCCGACAAGGCCAAGGCGAAGCAGAAGGCCGAGGAGTTGCTCGCGCAGATCAAGGCGCATCCGGACCAGTTCGCGCAGATCGCGCAGCAGAATTCGCAGGATCCGGGTTCGGCGTCGAAGGGCGGCGATCTGGGCTACTTCGGCCGCGGCATGATCGCAGGCGGCCAGGCGTTCGACGACGCTGTGTTCGCGCTGAAGAAAGACGAAGTCAGCGGCATCGTGCAGACCGACTTCGGCTATCACATCGTCAAGGTGACGGACGTGAAGCCGGCCGTTACGAAGCCGTTCGACGAAGTGAAAGAACAGATCTCGAAAGACCTGAAGACGCAGTTGGCAAGCAAGGCTTTCAGCGACGATTCAGAAGGCTTCACGTCGATCGTCTACGAAAAGGCGAAGAGCCTCCAGCCGGCTGCCGACAAGTACAAGCTGCAATTGCAAACCGCTACGGTCACGCCGCAGCCGGACCCGAAGCTTGCACCTGACAGCCCGCTGAACAACGCGAAATTCCTCGCCGCGGTGTTCGCGAACGACGCGGTGACGGCGCGCAACAACACGCAGGCCATCGACGTCGGCGGCAATACGTTGATCGCGGCGCGCGTGACTGACTACAAGGCGGCAGCGGTGCCGTCGCTCGAGGCCGTCAAGGACGCCGTGCGTCAAAAGGTGATCGCGGTTCAATCGAATGACGCGGCTCACAAAGACGGCGTGGCCAAACTCGCCGAGTTCGAGAAGTCGAAGGCGACCACGGGATTCTCGTCGTCGCTTAAGGTATCACGCAACGACGCGCAGGGCGTGCCGCCGGCGGCATTGAGTGCAATCTACAAGGCGGACGCGCAAAAATTGCCCGCTTATGTCGGTGTGGATCTGGGTGACGACGGCTATGCGATCTACCGTGTGAACGCGGTGGTAGCCGGCACTACGGTCGATCCGCAGCGTTTGGCCGCCGCACAGCAACAGATCGCGCAGGTCGATGCGCAATCTGAAGCAGAGGCGTATGTCGCAGCCGTGCGCGCGCGTTCCAAGGTGAAGTTCTACGGTTCGCTCGACAGCAGCAATGCGCAAGCAAGCGGCGAGTAACGCCCACGCGTAAGCCCACGCGCGAACGCAAAAAAGCCCCGCTATGGCGGGGCTTTTTCATTTGACGAGTGCAAGCTCGTCAAACGGTTGGCAGCAGCGCGTTACAGGCAGCCGCTGATTGCACTCGTGGCGTCGCTGCCTGCGGCGCCATTGGCGCGGAAGCCGACCCAGGTGCCCTTGCCGGTGTACGAAGGGCGTACGACAGCCGCGGCGCCGTTAGGCGGCTGCTGACCCGGAACATACACGTCCATGGCTTGATCGTTAGCCAGCGTGTCTTGCGACACGACTTGTTGCTGCGAGCTGTCTGCCCATTTTTGCGCGATGCAGGTTGCAACAGCCTTAGGCGGCTGCTGGCTTTGCCCAACGGACTGAACGCCAGCAGGCGGTTGAGCGGCACAGGCGGAAATTGCCACGGTCAAAGCGATTAACGGTAAATATTTCACGTTATCTCCTCAAAAGTCGCTCAAAATCGAGCCGGGCTACACGGGATTACGAAAGTGTCAGATAGAACTTACCGATCCGCGTTCCCGAAGTACTGGAAACAAGTTGTTAGCAGGCTTTTCAGCGCGGCGAACTTGTGCGAAGGAGTGGCTTGACTGCGGGCCACACGTTGTTAAGTAGCACTGGCTGTGCCTGCTGGGTGGGATGAATCTGATCGGCCTGGAACATCTCCGGTTTGTCGGCGATGCCGGCGAGCAGAAACGGCACGAGCGGCACGCGCAGTTGCTTCGACAACTCGCCGTACAGGCCGTGGAACTTTTGCGTGTAGTCGGGGCCGTAATTGGGTGGCACATACATGCCGACCAGTACGACTTTCGCGTGACCTTGCTGAGCCTGCTCGATGATCGTGCGCAGGTTGTCTTCGGTGGTGGAAAGCGGCACGCCGCGCAATGCGTCGTTGGCGCCGAGTTCGACGATCACGATGCTCGGCTTCAGGCGTTGCATGAGCGCGGGTAAGCGAGCGCGTCCGCCGCTCGTGGTGTCGCCGCTGATGCTCGCATTGGCGACGCTATAATTGATTCGCTCGTCGGTGAGGCGCTGGCGCATCAACGCAACCCAGCCAGTGTCGCGGGGCAGGCCGTATTCGGCGGAGATGCTGTCGCCGAGCACGACGATCACCGGCTTGACCGGTTCGGGCGCATTGGCGGCCCGGGCCGCGAAGCTCGCTGAAAACAGGGTGGCGGCCATCACGGTGCAGCCGCAAGCCTTCGTCAGCGCCGTGGCGCGAGACGTCATGGCACGCACTTTCAACCTACGCTTCACCATGCTAAACAAAACTGATCCAGTCATTGAAGTGCGGGGTTTGTGCAAGAAGGTTAAGGATGCAACGGGCGAACTGACGATTCTCGACGACATCGATCTTGCTATCGCTGCCGGCAGCAGTGTGGCGATTGTCGGTGCATCCGGGTCGGGCAAGTCTACGCTGCTCGGCTTGCTCGCAGGATTGGACAGCGCGAGTTCGGGCTCGGTTCGGCTGCTCGGCCGAGAACTCGGCGAGCTGAACGAAGACGAGCGGGCCGCATTGCGTAGCGGCTCCGTCGGTTTCGTGTTCCAGTCGTTTCAACTCATGTCGCATTTAACGGCGCTCGAAAACGTCACCTTGCCGCTGGAACTGCAGGGCGGCATCAGCACCCGCGAAGCTGCGACGCGTGCGCGTGGCTTGCTGGAGCAGGTGGGGCTCGGCAAGCGGACCGGTCACTACCCCAAGCTGCTGTCGGGTGGCGAGCAACAACGTGTGGCGCTCGCGCGTGCGTTCGTCACGCATCCGGCGATCCTGTTCGCCGACGAACCGACCGGCAGTCTCGACGCGGCCACTGGTCACGCGGTGATCGATCTGATGTTCGAAATGAACCGCGCGAACGGCGCGACGTTGATTCTCGTCACGCATGACATCGAACTGGCGCGCCGCTGCGATACGACGGTAACGATCGAGGCGGGGCGTCTCGTGTGAGCGAGCCGTGGGCGCGACGGGCGTCGCTGCCAAAGCAAAAGCGGGCCACAGGGGCCCGCTTTTTCATTGCGGAAGCTACTGTGTCGGCAGGTGAGCGCACTGAACAGCTTCAGCGCAGAGTCGAAACACATTCAGCGCAAATTCATCACCGACTCATCACCGACTAGACGGCGCGATGCGCCGTGCCGCTCACCGTCACTTCTTCAACGCCGCGCGTGCCCGCGCGATCAACGCGGACGTCGACGAGTCATGCTTCTTTTCATCGACGCTCGGCGCGGTCAGATCAGCCTCGACCACCTTGCCGAGGATCTTGCCCAACTCGACGCCCCATTGATCGAACGGGTTGATATCCCACACGGAGGCTTGCACCAGCACCTTGTGCTCGTACAACGCGATCAATGCGCCGAGCGAACGTGCGGTGAGCGCATCGACCAGCAGCGTGCTGGTCGGGCGGTTACCCGGAAACACAAGGTGCGGCGCCAGCTCCGGCTTGTCCGCGCCGGCCACTTTCTTCGCTTCCTCGAGCGTGCGGCCGAGCATCAACGCTTCACTCTGCGCAAAGCAATTGGCGAGCAGCTTCGGATGATGGCTGACGAGCGGATGCTCTGGCGTCAACACGGCGATGAAATCGATCGGCACGATCGTCGGACCCTGGTGCAGCATCTGGAAGAAAGCATGCTGACCGTTCGTGCCCGGTTCGCCCCACGTCACCGCGGCGGTCGGATAGTCGACCATCGCGCCGTCGAGGCGCGCGGACTTGCCGTTGCTCTCCATTTCGAGCTGTTGCAGATACGAGGGCAGGAAATGCAGTGCTTCCGAATACGGCGCGACCAGGTAGCTTTGCGAGCCGAAGAAGTTGCGATACCAGATGCCGATCATGCCGAGCAGCACCGGCAGATTTTTTTCGAGCGGCGCGTCGCGGAAATGCTGGTCCATCTCGTTGGCGCCCGCGAGCAGTTCGCCGAACTGCTGCGGTCCGATCGCGATCATGATCGACAGCCCCACCGCCGACCACAACGAATAGCGCCCGCCGACCCAGTCCCACATCTCGAACACGTTCTCTTTCGCGATGCCGAACTTGACCACCTCCGTGGGATTGGCCGACACGCCGACGAAGTGTTTCGCCAGCGCGCTTTCCGGGCAGCCTTTCTCGACGAACCAGTCGCGCAGCGAGCGCGCGTTGGTCATGGTTTCGAGCGTGGTGAAGGTCTTGGAGACGATGATCGCGAGCGTTTCTTCCGGATCGATCTGCTGCATCACGTTGTACAGATCGGCGCCGTCGACGTTCGACACGAAGTGCGTGGTGATCTCCGGTGTGGCCAGATGATGCAGCGCGTGCACGACCATCTTCGGCCCGAGGTCCGAGCCGCCGATGCCGATGTTCACCACGTAGCGAATCCGCTTGCCGGTATAGCCCTTCCACTCCCCGCTGCGCACCTGCTCGGCGAACGCGGCCATCTTGGCGCGCTCGGCCTGAATCTGGTCGTAGAACGGCGCTTTCGGATCCGTGGCGCGCAGTGCCGTGTGCAGCGCGGCGCGGCCTTCCGTCGGGTTGACGACTTCACCCGCGAACATGGCGTCGCGGCGTTTTTCGACGCCGGCTTCGCGCGCGAGTTGCACGAGCAGTTTCAGCGTCTCGTCGGTGATGCGGTTCTTCGAGAAATCGGCCGCGAGACCGCCGCCCGCGAACGCAAAGCGCTCGGCACGGGTAGGAGCGGGATCGTTCTCGGGGGCGAACCAGTCGCGCAGGTGCGCATCGCGAATCTTCTCGTAATGCGTTTGCAGCGAGGACCAGGAGGGGAGCGAGTTCTGGGTCATAGCGTCCGTCTAACCAAGGGGCACGAAGAAAGGCGCGCGCGTGAAGCGCTGCCGAGGATGATGCAACGATGCTGTTAGAGCGATGCCGCGCGCCCGGGTTCGCCGCGGGTGGCGGCGAAGCTTCGGCCGAAATTTCGGGGAAACTTCGCCGTTACCCGTGCTTGCTCCGACGCGCGGCGCAGTCAGTCAGTATAACGGCGTTGCGTGACGGGCGGCAGCGCTTTGGACGGTGCGCCCATAGGTTGGGACGAACGCTTTCAGGACTCCGCTGCCGGATAGAACAGACGGTTCAGCAAGGTGCGCACCATCGGCGCCAGTTCGCCCGCGGTCAGGCCCGCGGGACCGTGGCCTTGTGCGCTCAGCGTGTCGGCGGCGAGGCCGTGCAGATAGACGCCCGCAAGCGCCGCTTCGTAGCGCGGCAGATGTTGCGCGAGCAGCGCGCCGATGATGCCGCCGAGCACGTCGCCGGTGCCGCCCGTCGCGAGCGCGGCGTTGCCGGTCGGATTGATCGCGAGACGGCCGTCCGGTGCCGCGACGACCGTGCCGGTGCCTTTCAGGACCACGACGCTGGCAAAGCGTGCGGCAAGCGCGCGTGCCGCGGTGAGGCGGTCGCGCTGCACGCCCGGCGCGTCGGTGCCGAGCAGACGCGCGGCTTCGAGCGGGTGCGGCGTGAGGATGCACGGATCGCCCTGTACGCCGCGCGCGGTGACTTCGGCGGCGAGCGCGGGATCTTTCGCGATCAGGTTCAACGCGTCCGCGTCGAACAGCTTGGGCACGTCGAGGCGCAGCACGTCGTGCATGACCTGGGTGGCGCGGTCGCGATGACCCATGCCGCAGCCGACTGCGAGCGCGTCCATCTGATCGAGTGGTAGAGCGTCGATCGCATGCAGCATGAGTTCGGGGTGCGGCGGGTCGTAGGGCGGGGCGCCTTCGCCCAGAAGCGCGACGTGTACCTTGCCCGCGCCGCTGTAAAGCGCCGCGCGCGAAGCGAGAATCGGCGCGCCGCACATGCCGGTGTCGCCGCCGACCACGGCAAGGCTGCCGAAGCTGCCCTTGTTGGTTGCGAAATCACGCGGCGGCAAATAGGCGGAGAAGAGTTCGGGCGCGTTCAGTTGGACGGCCGTACGGCCGCTGGTGTCCACGCCGATCGGCGCGACGGTGACCGCGCCCGCGAGGTCGCGGCCTTGCGCGGTGAAGAGTCCCGGCTTGGCGCCGATGAAGGTGATCGTATGCGTGGCATGGACGGCGGCGCCGTCGCCATTGGCTACGACCGTGCCGGTGTCGCTGTCGAGTCCGCTCGGCACGTCGAGCGCCAGCACGCCGCCTTTGCGGGGGCGCGTTTTTGTTCGTTGCGAGAGGCGGCGCGCGACGTCCGCGAAGACACCTTCCAGCGGACGTGTCAGACCGATGCCGAACATGCCGTCCACGAGCCACGTATAGCTGTCGAGCGAGGCGGGCACTGTTGCGGTGATCGCGACGCCCGCCGCGCGCGCCGTATCGAGAGCCCAGCGGGCGTCGTCCGGTTTTACTTCGACCGGCATGCACAGTTTGACGGCAATGCCGGCTTCGTGCAGTTCCGTCGCGAGAATCAGCGCATCACCGCCGTTATTGCCCGGCCCCGCGATGAGCCACACCTTCTGTCTGGATTTGCCGATCGAGGTGTCGCGGGTGATCTGCTCCTGCAGGAAGCTCGCGGCGGATTTCCCGGCGCGCGACATCAGCGTGTGCTGCGGCAACGCTGTCGCCGCCTGGGATTCCGCGATTCGCAGATCAGTCAGCGTCAGTAGCGGCAATGCGCGGTTGTGCGGGCTGATGAGCGTTGGCGGCGTGTGGTCGGCATCTGTCATGGCGGGGCTCGGCGGTTCACCTGGAGCCAGGTGAGAAAGCTTGGGAATCGCTATGGTAGTGCCGATAGGCGCCCGGCGGGCGCCTCTTGCGGCGCGCTCATGCGCGCGCCCGCCTCACAGTCAGTGGAAGCGGCCCGCTCATGCGCGCGCCCACCTCGTTCAGTGGAAGCGGTCCGCGCGCAATGCGGCCAGCGTGTCCGCGGGAACGTCCGGCGTGCCGCCCGAAATCAGGTCGGCAACCAGTTTGCCGGCCCCGCAGGCGAGGCCCCAGCCCGCAGGGCCGTGACCGACATTGACGAAAAGGCGCGGATGCAGCGCATTGCCGATCACCGGCAAGCCGTCCGGCGACAGCAGTTTGGCGCCTTCCCACGGCAAGGCCGCGGAGATGCGCGCCGCGCCGGGAATCCAGTCGTGCGTGGCCTGGCCGAGCAGGGCCAGCGCTTCTTTCGTCACGGCTTCGCCCAGCGGCTTGTCGATCTGGCCGGCGCTTTGCAAAACCGCGCCGCCCGCGATTCGCAGGCGATGGTTCATCCGGCTGATCGCGATCCGCTTCACCGCGTCCACGATGGCGACGTGCGGCGCGCATTCCTCATGCGCGATCGGTGCGACCAGCGTGTGCAGCCGCAGCGGATGCAGCGGCAGCCGCAAGCCAAGGCGCTCGAGAAGAGGCAGGCTGCCGTGGCCCGCGGCCACGACCACGGCGTCGGCGTGGATGACATCCACTTCGCGCGAGCGGGATGCCGCGCCCGGCCGCGGCGCCAACTCGACCGCGGCGCGCTGGCCTTCGAGGCGGATCGAGGAGACTTCGCAGCCCAGCATGAACTGGACGTCGCCCTGGGTATCCAGCGTCTGTTTGATCAGTTTCGTGAACAGCGGGCAGTTGGCCGTGCGCTCCTGGTCGAACAGCACGCCGCCCGCGAATTCCGGCTCCGTGCGTACGGAATGCTCGAACGCGGCGCATTGCTCGGGTGTCAACTCGTGGTGCGGCACTTCGAAGAGCCGGAGCAGGCCGAGGGCCGGCCGCGTCTGTTGCCACTCCTGTTCAGAGCGCACCAGATAGAGCACGCCGCTTGCCTGTTCGAACTCGAGCCCGAAGCGCGCTTCCATGTCGGCCATGGTGTCGCGCGACAGCTCGATCAGCGGTCGCAGCAGTCCGAATTGATGGCCGAAGGCGTCGGGGTCCTGCAGTTCGGCGAGTTGTTTGACCAGCTGGCGCGCCGGTCCGTTGAAACCGGTTTTATTGACTACGCCGTTCTTGGCGTTTTGACGGCTCGCCATGAAGGTCGGGCCGAACCAGACGTCCAGCGGGGTGGGCAGGACGGTGCCGCCGTGTCCGTAGGTCGCGCCCTGCGCGACAGTGGCGTGGCGCTCGACGACGCATACCCGGTGGCCGGCCGCGCGCAGTTGATAAGCGGTGGCGACGCCCGCAATCCCGCCGCCAATGACGATGACATCCATGTTCTGATTCGATTTGCCGACGGGGCGCCGAAGCGGCGTATTCCCATTGAGCGTGACATGCGGCGCGCTGCCCGGCCTGCTCGGGCCGTCCGCGCCGATCTGATGAAAGGGCGAATGATAGCAGTCAAACCGGCCCGCCTGCCACGCGCGCGGCGCGGGCTCCGGCCGCGGCGGGCGGAACGGCGAGGGCCCTGGAGCGTACGGGACGCGTCGTCGTCCTTCGTGATCCGTCGCGGCCGCGGCGAGTGCCGGTGCTGCTCAGAGGCTCATGCCGTTGCCTGCGCGCGAATGAACATGCCGTAGTTTTCGGCGTTGTCGGTGGCTATGTCGCTGTTCCGTGCCGCGAGGCCGGCGACGGCGGCCGGGCCATACAGGTGATCCTTGGTGTTGCCGATGTACGGGAAATGGCTCAATTCATGGGCGATCGTCGCTTCTGGCGTATTGGCGCCAAACGCATGATCGAAGAAGTGCGGTTTGAGGTTGATCTGATGCGGCGAACTGGATTGCACGTGCGCCAGCTCCGAGTTGTCGTGCGCCGCGCCGAGGACGAAGGTGAACCGGTCGTGCGACATGGCGTGCTGCATGCGGGTGAAGACCTGTTCGACTTTCTGCACGTTCCGCTGAGTCGGGCTGCCGAACCAGCGCGCAAAGTTGCTGTCCGGATGACCGGATTCGAGCTTGTCGAGTGCGCTGTCGATCATGCGCTTCACGTGTTGATAGGCGCGGTTCACTATGCCGCCTTGCGCCGGCGTGAATTCGATCAGCGCCGGGGTCTGCGCGGAGCCGGGGGCGGGTTGATCGTAGTCGGTATTGCCGCTGTTGTTGTCGGGCGCCTGGATGTCGCCACTGTCGCCGCCTGTGGGCATGGAGGGCTGGCCGCCACTATCGCCGGTGGGCGCGGAGGGCTGGCCGCCGCCCCCAGGTGCCGACGGCTCGCTACCGCCGTCGCCATGACCCGGGAGTGGCGATGACGCCGGAGCGCCGCCGGCCACGGGTGGAGGCATCGGGCGTCCGTTGCGGCCCGCAGGTTCGGGCGTGAGACCCTCGGCGTCCATCGAAGGAGGTATGTTGTCGGGCTTTTCGTGCCAGGCGATGCGTTTGTGCTTGCCGTTTACGTCCCAGACGTCACGGATGTGGTTGCCGTTCGCGTCCCAAGTGTCGCGTATATGGTTGCCGCTCGAATCCCATTTGTCGCGAACAGTTTGCCGCTTTCGTTCGAACTCTCGCGGATGTGTTCGCCGTCTGCGTCCCAACTCTCGCGGATGTGTTCGCCGTTGACGTCCACGCTGTCGCGAGTGTGCTTGCCGTCCGAGTCCCATGTGTCGCGAATGCGGGCACCGTTGACGTCCACGCTGTCGCGAGTGTGCTTGCCATCCGAGTCCCACGTGTCGTGAATAGGGGCACCGTTGACGTCCACGCTGTCGCGGGTGTGCTTGCCATCCGCGTCCCACGTGTCGCGAACCGGATTGCCTTTGGCATCCTTGGTGTCCCGGACCCGCTCACCCGAACCGTCCAGCGTATACGGCACCGCTGTGCCGGCGATGCGCTCAAGCGGCTCAGCCCCGCCTCCAACCCTCAGTGCCCGGTCGTCCGTCTTGCCGTGTCGAGTCCAGTCCGGCGCATTGCCAACCGGCGCACGCAGCGTCTCGTCCGGCGCATGGATGCGAGGCGCCTGCCGCGTGGGCGCTGCGGCCATGCCCCGCGGCGGCTGCATCGAAGCCAGCGGATGCGAAGTCTGATGGGTACTGCCATAGCGGTTCACGTTCATGACATGCCTGTTCAAATGAGTTTGCGGTTCGCGCCGCGGGCGGGTTCGCGCATCACGCGGCCCCGCCGACGCGTCCGGGCGAATGAATTGCCCCACTTGCGCGTCGATTAAAGCATCGGCATGTCGACGGGATGTCGTATCGGAAGAACACATTCGCAAGCACGCGGCCGCCGGCCGCCCGGACACGCCGCGTGGCCGCCGGAAGCCCGTTCCCGGGGTATAATCTCGGACTTCCGTTCCGCCTCACGTCGCCTTCACGCGCGATTCATCGGCATCACTCATCGGCATCATTAGCGACGCAACGTCAAGTCCATGGCCCACTTCTCGTGTTTCCCCGGCGCTTCGGCCCTTTCCGATTTCCGTCAAACCCGCCTGCTCGAAACGCTTACGCGCATCGATCCGAACATCACCGGCGTGCGCGGGCAATATCTGCACTTCGTCAACGCCCAGACGCCGCTCTCCGCTGAAGACAACGCGAAGATCGAAGCGCTGATGCACTACGGCGATCCGCTCGAAGAAACCAAAGAGCGCGGCACGGCCGAGACCTTCCTCGTGGTGCCGCGTTTCGGCACGGTGTCGCCGTGGGCGAGCAAGGCAACGGATATCGCGCATCTGTGCGGCCTCACGCAGGTGCGCCGCATCGAGCGCGGCGTCGAGTACACGGTCACGCTGAAAAGCGGCCTGCTGGGCGGCAAGAAGGCGCTTTCCGACGAAGCCCGCGCGGCCGTCGCGGCAGCCTTGCACGACCGCATGACCGAGAGCGTGTCGCCGTCGCGCGACCACGCGCTGCACCTGTTCGACGAACTGCCGGCCAAGCCGCTGCAAACCGTCGACGTGCTCGGCCAGGGCCGCGGCGCGCTGGTGGCGGCGAACACGGAACTGGGCCTCGCGCTCGCCGAGGACGAAATCGACTATCTGGTGGACGCGTTCACGAAGCTCGGCCGAAACCCGACCGACGTCGAACTGATGATGTTCGCGCAGGCCAACAGCGAACACTGCCGCCACAAGATCTTCAACGCGGACTGGACCATCGACGGCGAAAAGCAGGACATCTCGCTGTTCAACATGATCCGCAATACCGAGAAGCTCAATCCGCAAGGCACGATCGTCGCCTACTCGGACAACTCGGCGATCATGGCGGGCGGCATGGCCGAGCGCTGGTTCCCGCGCACGCCCGCCGACCTCGGCGCGAGCGAACTGCCGGAGCACTATCGCCGCAGCACCGAACTCACGCACACCTTGATGAAGGTGGAGACGCACAACCACCCGACCGCGATCTCGCCGTTCCCGGGCGCCGCGACCGGCGCGGGCGGCGAAATCCGCGACGAAGGCGCGACCGGCCGCGGCGCGCGTCCGAAGGCGGGTCTGGCGGGCTTCACGGTGTCGAATCTGGAACTGCCGGACGGCGTCGAGACGTGGGAAAACGCGCGCGATGCCGCACAGCCGCTCGCGCACCGCAATCCGGACGACAAGCACGAAGCGTATGGCCGGCCCGACCGCATTGCTTCGCCGCTGCAGATCATGATCGACGGCCCGCTCGGCGGCGCCGCGTTCAACAACGAATTCGGCCGGCCCAACCTGGGCGGCTATTTCCGCGCTTACGAGCAGAATGTCGCGGGTCTGGTGCGCGGCTATCACAAGCCGATCATGATCGCCGGCGGCATCGGCAATATTTCGGACCAGCACACGCACAAGCACGATCTGCCGGAAGGCTCGCTGCTGATCCAGATCGGCGGTCCGGGCATGCGCATCGGCATGGGCGGCGGCGCGGCGAGTTCGATGGCGACCGGCACGAACACCGCTGAACTCGACTTCGACTCGGTCCAACGCGGCAACCCGGAAATCGAACGCCGCGCGCAGGAAGTCATCAATGCGTGCTGGCAGCTCGGCGAGAAGAACCCGATCCTGAGCATTCACGACGTCGGCGCGGGCGGTCTTTCGAACGCGTTCCCGGAAGTGGTCGACGGCGCCGGCAAGGGCGCGCGCTTCGATCTGCGCAAGATTCAACTGGAAGAGAGCGGCTTGTCGCCGCGCGAAATCTGGTCGAACGAGGCGCAAGAACGCTACGTGCTGGCCATCGCGCCGGCCGATCTGCCGGCCTTCGAAGCCATGTGCCAGCGCGAGCGCTGCCCGTTTGCCGTGATCGGCACGGCCACCGCCGAGCGTCAACTCAAGCTGATCGACTCCGAACTGAACGACGACGCGGCGCACCAACCGGTGGACATGCCGATGGAAGTGCTGCTCGGCAAGGCGCCGCGCATGCATCGCGACGTCAAACGCGTCGAGCAGCAGCTCGAGCCGGTGGACGTCACCGGCCTCGCGCTGTCGGAGGTGGCGACTAGCGTGCTGCGTCACCCCACGGTGGCGAGCAAGTCGTTCCTGATCACGATCGGCGACCGCTCGGTGGGCGGCACGACCGCGCGTGACCAGATGGTCGGCCCGTGGCAAGTCCCGGTGGCCGACGTCGCAATCACCACCATAGACTATGCGGGCTTCCGTGGTGAAGCCATGACCATGGCCGAGCGCACGCCGCTCGCCGTGATCGACGCGCCGGCGTCGGGCCGCATGGCGGTCGGCGAGGCGGTGACCAACATCGCGGCGGCGCCGATCGCGTCGCTCGACAAGCTCAAGCTGTCGGCAAACTGGATGGCCGCGTGCGGCGCAGCGGGCGAAGACGCCGCGTTGTACGACACGGTCAAGGCGATCGGCATGGAATTGTGCCCGGCGCTCGGCATCAGCATTCCGGTCGGTAAGGATTCGCTGTCCATGCGCACCAAGTGGGAAGACCGCGGCGTCGCGAAGGAAGTGGTCGCGCCGGTCTCGCTGATCATCTCGGCGTTCGCGCCGGTCGAAGACGTGCGCCGCCATCTCACGCCGCAACTGCGCCGCGCGAGCGACGTGGGCGAATCGGTGCTGATCGCGATCGACCTCGGCCGCGGCAAGCATCGCCTGGGCGGCAGTATTCTCGCCCAGGTCACGCAGCAGGTCGGTGACACGGTGCCGGACGTGGACGATCCGGAAGACCTGAAGCGTTTCTTCGCCGCGATCCAGGCCCTGAACCAGGACGGCAAGCTGCTCGCCTACCACGACCGTTCGGACGGCGGCCTGTGGGCGACGGTGTGCGAAATGGCGTTCGCGGGCCACGTCGGCGTGTCGTTGAACGTCGACATGCTGGTGCTCGATCCGACCCATGAATCCGATTACGGCGACGCCAAGGACTGGGCGAAGCAGACCAGCGGCCGCCGCGAAGACCGCACGATCCGCGCGCTGTTCACCGAGGAACTCGGCGCTGTCGTTCAGGTGCGCGCGACCGAGCGTGACGCGGTGTTGGGCGCACTGCGCGAACACGGCCTGTCGGCGTGCTCGCATGTGATCGGCAAGCTCAACGAGCGCGACACGATCGAAATTTATCGCGACGCCAAGAAGATTTACGAAGCGCCGCGTACCGAACTGCATCGCACGTGGAGCGAAGTGAGCTGGCGGATTTCGCGTCTGCGCGACAACCCGGCTTGCGCCGACGCCGAATACGAGGCGCTCGCCGACGCGGCCGATCCGGGCATCACGCCTGTGCTGAGCTTCGATCCGACGGAAGACGTCGCCGCGCCGTTCATCGGCAGGAGCGCGCGTCCGCGTGTGGCGATTCTGCGCGAGCAGGGCGTCAACTCGCACCTCGAAACGGCTTACGCATTCGACCGCGCCGGCTTCGACGCGCACGACGTGCACATGAGCGACCTGCTGACCGGCCGCGCCAATCTGGCGGATTTCGCCGGCGCGGTGGCGTGCGGCGGCTTCTCGTACGGCGACACGCTGGGCGCCGGTGAAGGCTGGGCGAAGGCGATCCGCTTCAACGCGCAACTGGCCGACATGTTCGCCGCGTTCTTCGGCCGCGAAGACACGTTCGCGCTCGGCATCTGCAACGGCTGCCAGATGATGAGCAGCCTCGCCTCGATGATTCCGGGCGCTGAAGCCTGGCCTAAGTTCACGCGCAACAAGTCGGAGAAATTCGAAGC
Source organism: Paraburkholderia sp. RL17-381-BIF-C (assembly GCF_046026435.1). Taxonomy (NCBI): domain Bacteria; kingdom Pseudomonadati; phylum Pseudomonadota; class Betaproteobacteria; order Burkholderiales; family Burkholderiaceae; genus Paraburkholderia; species Paraburkholderia sp. RL17-381-BIF-C. The sequence continues at coordinate 56,039 of NZ_JARESX010000015.1, forward strand.
GCGCTTCTCGCTGGTCGAAGTGCAGGCATCCCCGTCGATCTTCTTCAACGGCATGGAAGGCTCGCGCATTCCGGTGGCGATCGCGCACGGCGAAGGCTACGCGGACTTCTCGCAGCAAGGCGATGCGTCGAAGGTCGCGGTGGCGATGCGCTATGTCGATCACCGTGGTCAGGCGACCGAGCAGTATCCGTTCAACCCGAACGGTTCGCCGAACGGCATCACGTCGGTGACGACGCCGGACGGTCGCTTTACGGTGCTGATGCCGCACACGGAGCGCGTCCATCGCGCGGTGCAGATGAGCTGGCATCCGGAAGGCTGGGGCGAGGGCGGCACTGACGCGAGCCCGTGGATGCGCGTATTCCAGAACGCGCGCCGCTGGCTGGGTTGATGATGTGACGCGCCGCGGCGGCTGCGCCGCCGTGGCGCGAGCAAGCCGGTCAGGGCCCGCGCCGCCCGTTTTGCCGCAGTAGTGAGAAAGACGAGCGACACCCGCCGCGTATCCGCTCTGGTACGTGAAAGGCGTGCGCTCCACAATCTTCTGCTGTTCGTACCCGATCGGGTACGAAATCGACGCATAAACCGCTAATACGCCATTTCGTACCCGCTCGGGTACGAAATCAGGTCGACACCCTTGTGCCGTGGCATAATGTTCCCGAGCGGGTACGAACGTACAAAGGGGTGACAGTGCCGCAATCCGACGTTTTCATTGACGACATGACGGCGCTCGGCGATCTTGTCCGGGCATCGAGGCTCGCCCAAGGGCTGACACGCGACGACGTCGCCATTGCGACGGGTCTGTCTCCCAAGTTCATCACGCATATCGAGGCCGGTAAGCCCACAGCGCAGATCGGCAAGGTGCTGCATCTGCTCAGCGAACTGGGCATCAGGCTGCGCGCGCAAGTTTCCGTGGACATTCCCCCAGACTCGGCCACCAAGGCGCTTCATCGCAGGCGGACTACGCATGGCCGCTAGAACGCTCGTCGCCTATGCGAACGGCCTGCGCGTGGGCACCGTCAGCGATGACAACGGTATCTGGTCATTTACCTACGACAAGGACTGGCTGGGTCGTGAGGACGCGTTTGCGCTTTCACCCGCATTCCCGCTGAATGCCCAGCCTTTCATAGACGCCTCGAGCCAGCGTCCGGTGCAATGGTTCTTCGACAACCTGTTGCCGGAAGAGGAAATGCGCATTGCGCTCGCTCGCGAAGCCAAAGTCGATGCGAGCGATGCGTGGGGGCTGCTTGCCTATTACGGCCGTGAATCGGCCGGTGCCTTGACGCTGCTTGCAGAGGGTGAACAGGAGGCATCGAGCGGTCTGCAGCCTTTGTCATACGCGAATCTGGAGGCGCGCATCCAGGCCATGCCGCAGCATGCGCTTACCGCCACGGCACCTAAACGCATGTCCGCGGCGGGCGCCCAACAGAAGCTGCTTCTGACCTTGCGAGGCGACGCGCCGGATTACGCGCTCTTCGAGCCTGTGGGCAGTGAGCCGTCCATGCATCTGCTCAAGCCCGACATGCGAAGCACGGGCTATCCCCACTCGGCGATCAACGAATTTTTCTGCATGCGTCTTGCCCGCGCAATGGGTGTACGCGTACCGCCTACGCATTTCTTGCGCGTGCCTTCGGCCTGTTACGTGATCGATCGCTTTGACCGTGACACGACCAGCGAGCCGGCTCGGCGACTGCATACCGTCGACGCCATGCAGTTGTTGAACTACGACCGCAGCTTCAAATATCAGAACGCAACGGCGCAGGTACTGAGTGATGCCATCGAAAAAACGAGCACTCGGGCAATGGCGCGTCTCGACGTTTTCCGATGGGCGGTCTTCAACGTGCTGATTGGCAACGCCGACTCGCATCTGAAGAACCTCTCGTTCTTTGTCAGCCCTCGCGGCTACATGCTGGCTCCGTTTTACGATCTGGTGAGCACGGTCGTCTACCATACGCCGACCTACCAGCCGCAACAGCGTGACCGTTGGCCGCGCTGCGACCTGACCATGCCCGTGGGCGACGCCACGCAGTTCGCAGACATGTCCAGAAAGAACATGCTTGCATTCGGCGAGGCGCTTCGTCTTGCGCCAAAGGGCTCGGAAAAGTTGCTGGATGACATGCTCGTCACGCTCGACGCACGTGTGGCCGACACACGGCGCGCCGTCGACGAGATCGCGCGGCCGAATGCCGGCGAAGTCCGGCTGCTCGACTCGATCGTGGCGATGCCGCTTGCGGAGATGAGCGCAGCCTTGCGCAAGTAAGTGCGGCGGTTACGCCGGGACGGTCAATCCCAATCCCAAATGAAAAAGCGCTGTTCAGTCATTGACCGAACAGCGCCTTGCGCAGACTCGAATGCCGCTGTTCAGCAGAAGCGCTAATGCGAAGCGCCACGTTGATCCAGCGGCCAACTCCGCTTACTGAATCTTCGCGTTCTTACGCAGACCTTCTTCGAACGCTTGCAGTTTTTCCTGCTGGATCTGTTGCACGATCTGCGGGCGCACCTGTTCGAGCGGCGGAGGCGTAATGCTGCGCACGTCGTCGACACGGATGATGTGCCAGCCGAATTGCGTATGCACCGGCGTGTCGGTCATCTGGCCTTTCTGCAGATGCGTGGCCGCGTCCGCGAATTCAGGTACGTAGGCCTTCGGGTCCGACCAGTCCAGATCGCCGCCGTTCTTGCCCGATCCCGGATCCTTCGAGTATTGCTTGGCCAGGTCTTCGAAGCTCGCGCCGGCCTTGATCTTCGCGATCAGGTCTTTGGCCTGCTGTTCGTTGTCCACGAGAATGTGGTGCAGGTGATATTCCTTGCCGCCTGCGTCCTTGATCAGCGCGTTGTAGCGTGCGGTGACTTCGGCGTCGGTCGGCTGGTTGTTCTTCACGAAATCTTCGATCAGCGCGCGCAGCACGACGGTTTGCTGGGCGACTGCGATTTGCGCCTTGATGTCCGGACGGTTCGGCAGGCCACGGCGCAGCGCTTCCTGCATCAGGATCTCGCGGTTCACCAGCTCTTCGCGGACAGCCGTTTGCAGTTGCGGCGTATTTTGCTGGCCTTGATGGACCAGTTGATCGATCAGCGCATCGGCACGCGCTTTCGGAATCGGCGTGCCGTTCACGACGGCGATGTTCTGTGCGAATGCAGGTGGGGCCGCAAATGCAGCCAGCAATACCCAGAGGCGGGTTTTCTTCAAGGTCATCGAAAATTTTCCTAGCGGGGCAACAAAGCGAATTCTTCGGGCGTGTACGCCGTGATTGCAAGGGCGTGAATGCCGCGCTGCATGGCATCGGCCAGCGCATCATACACCATGCGATGCCGCGCCACGCGGGCCTTGCCGGCAAATGCGGCAGCCACGATCGTGACACTGAAATGACCGCCGGCCGACGCGCCAGCATGGCCTGCGTGCTGCGCACTGTCGTCGGTGATCTGGATGGAAGTGACCGGCGCGAGGGCGGCGACGAGGCGGGCCTCGATCAGCGCGGCGCGCTCGGCGGTGGTGGCGTGCATGAATACATCGGCGTTGCTCGTCATGTCATTCTTCCTTCATATACTTCGACAGCCACAAACTCTGTCCGACGATGAACACGACGAGGCAGCCGGTTGCGCCGAACAGCTTGAAATTGACCCACTGGTCGGTCGTGTAGTTGTACGCGACGAACAGATTGACGAGTCCGAGCAGCACGAAAAAGATCGCCCACACCACATTCAGCTTGCCCCAGATCGCATGCGGCAGCGTGATCTGCTTGCCCATCATCGCCTCGATCAGGTTCTTGTTGAAGGCCAGTTGCGAGACGATCAGCGCGACCGAGAAAGCCCAGTACAGCACGGTCGGCTTCCATTTGATGAACGTGTCGTTGTGCAGCACGAGCGTGGCGCCGCCGAACACGGTGACGACGCCGAGGCTCACCCACAGCATCGGGTCGACCTTACGGTGGCGGAAAGCCACCCATGCGATCTGCACCAGCGTGGCGACGATCGCCACTGCCGTCGCCGTGAAAATGCCCCAGATCTTGAAGGCGACGAAGAACAGGATGATCGGGAACAGATCGAACAGGAATTTCATTATCTGGTCGGGGAATCGGAGAGCGAATCGGAGAATAGGGACGCGGTGCGGAACGGGTCGACCGGATCGACCGGCTCGCAAGCCGGATGAGGGTGTCGCGGCCGGCTTGCGCGCGATCGAGCAGACGCCGGCCGGCAACGCGCCGGACTCCGCGCTGCGTTACTTGGGCTCGAATTGTAACGCAGCCGAATTGATGCAGTAGCGCAGGCCGGTCGGCGCAGGTCCGTCTTCGAATACATGGCCCAGATGCGCACCGCAGTTCTTGCATTGCACCTCGATGCGCAGCATGCCGTGCGAGCGGTCGGTTTTCTCGGCGATCACTTCGCCGTCGATCGGTTTGAAGTAGCTCGGCCAGCCGCAACCGGCGTCGAATTTGGTGTCCGATTCGAACAGAGGCGTGCCGCAACAGACGCAGTCATAGATGCCGCGGTCCCAGTGGTCGTGATAGCGGCCTGTGAACGGGCGCTCGGTGGCCGCGTGGCGCGTCACCTGATATTCGATGTCGGAGAGCTGCTTGCGCCATTCGGCGTCGTCTTTCTGCACGGCGGGGGCGTCGGTATTGAGTTCGTCGGGCTTGTTCATGGTCGGGTTCCTGTCTCGGGCTTGTTTTGGGGGAGGCTAGATGCTCAGGCGGATTCGGCTCGCTGCGTGTGTACACACAATCGGCTGCGATCGGCTGGAATCGCGCGAAATCAGCCGGTATGCGTCGCGTCACGACGAGCAGCTCACTTCCAGCGAACTCGCCCAGTCCGGCGGCAACCCGGCATACGCTTCATGCTCGGGCTGTTCGTCGAACGGACGGCGCAGCACGGCCGCCAGTCGTTCCACTTCGGAAAAATCCTTCTCTTTCGCGCGGCGGATTGCCGTTTCCGCCAGATGATTGCGAAGTACGAATTTGGGGTTCACACGGTTCATTGCAATGGCGCGGGCGGTGTCGTCGCGTGTTTCCTCGGACAGCCGCGCACGATAGTCGTTCACCCACGCGTCGAAGGCGGCGCGGTCGAGGAACAGGTCGCGCACCGCGGCGTCGCCGCTCGCGTCGTGCTTCGATACGCGCGCCAGATTGCGGAAGGTCAGCGTGAAATCCGCGCGATTGGCGTGCATCACTTCGAACAGGCGATTGGCGAGGGCGTCGTCGCCGGGACGCTCGGTTTCGAGGCCAAGTTTCGCGCGCATGCGCCGCTCCAGTGCCGGCGCGAAACGGTCCTTGAAGCCGCCGAGCACGCGCTGCGCGTCTTCGATCGCCTTGTCGCCGCGCACGCTTTCCTCATGCTTTTCGCCCAGCAGCGGCAACAGGCCTTGCGCGAGGCAGAAGAGGTTCCAGTAAGCGATCTGCGGCTGCATTCTGTACGCGTAACGGCCTTGTGAATCGGAGTGGTTGCAGATGTAGCCGGCGTCGAAGCCGTCCATGAAACCGAATGGGCCGTAGTCGATCGTGAGACCGAGGATCGACATGTTGTCGGTGTTCATCACGCCGTGGCAGAAGCCGACCGCCTGCCACTCGACCATCAGGTCGGCGGTCGAGATCACCGCTTCGTTCAGCAGCGCGAGATACGGATCGTCGGCTTCGCGGCAATGCGGATAGAAGCGTTCGATCACATGATCGGCGAGCGCACGCAGTGCATCGGTGCGATCGTTGGAATAGAAATGCTCGAAGTGGCCGAAGCGCACGAAGCTCGGCGCCACGCGCGTGACCACGGCGGCCGTTTCGACCGTCTCGCGCCGCACCGGCTGATCGGAGCCGATCACGCACAGCGCGCGCGTGGTCGGAATGCCGAGGTGGTGCATCGCTTCCGAACATAGATACTCGCGGATCGACGAACGCAACACCGCGCGGCCGTCGCCCATGCGCGAATAGGGCGTACGCCCCGCGCCTTTGAGCTGCAGCTCGAAGCGCCGGCCGTTATGTTCGACCTCGCCGAGGCCAAGCGCGCGGCCGTCGCCGAGCTGGCCCGCCCACACACCGAACTGGTGGCCTGAATACACCGATGCGTAAGGCAGCGCCTGCTCCGGCCATTCACGCGTGGCGTTGCCGGAGAACAGCTCGGCGAAGCCCGGATCGTTCTCGAGACCGGGCTCTAATCCGAGCAGCGCGGCGGTTTCAGCGGAGAACCCGACCACGTACGGCGCGCTGAGCGGCGCCGCGGGCAGACGCGTCATAAAGACGCTGCCGAGCCGTGCGAACGCGCTCTCGGGCACATTGGTGAGCGAGTCGGAAAGAGCCGACAAAGGCCCGGATAACCCTGCAATGCTTGGGGAAAACGACATGTTGAGCGCCTCTGGATTAACCGATATTGTAAGTCCGCGCCCGCGGAGCTGCTGGCCGGCCCTGTATCCCTGCCGCATCGAGCCTGCAGGAGCCGTTTGCCGCATTTCCTCTGCATTTTGCTGACGGCGCGTCGAGGCTGAGGCGCGCCCCCCGAGCTGCAAACCGATTGAAACAATCAAGCCGAGGAGACCACCCTTTATGACGACGCCGCTGCTTGGCCAGATGATGGACGTGCCGCTCACCGTGCCTTCGTTGCTCGCGCACGCCGCGCGGCATTTCGGCAGCACTGAAATCGTATCGCGGCGGATCGAAGGCGACCTGCATCGTTATACCTATCGTGATTGCGAAAAGCGCGCGAAGCAGCTCGCGCAGGCTTTGATCGCGCTCGGCGTCGAACCCGGCGAACGGGTCGCCACGCTCGCATGGAACGGCTACCGGCATCTGGAAGCGTATTACGGCACGACCGGCTTCGGCGCGGTCTGTCACACGATCAATCCGCGTCTCTTTCCCGATCAGATCGCGTACATCATCAATCATGCGGACGACGCCTACGTGCTGTTCGACACCACGTTCGCGCCGCTCGTCGATGTCCTCGCACCGCAGTGCCCGAGAGTGCGTGGCTGGATCGCGCTCGCGGACGAAGCGCATCGGCCCGCCATGCAGACCCCGGCGCTCAGTTACGAGACGCTCGTCACCGCGCAGGACGGCGATTACGAATGGCCGCCGCTCGACGAACGGCAAGCGTCGTACCTGTGCTATACGTCCGGCACCACCGGCAATCCGAAGGGCGCGCTGTATTCGCATCGCTCGACGGTGCTGCATGCGTTCGGCGCCTCCTTGCCCGACGCCATGAGTCTGTCCGCGCGCGACTGCGTGCTGCCCGTCGTGCCGATGTTCCATGTGAACGCGTGGGGCATTCCGCACTCGGCGCCGCTGACCGGCGCAAAGCTCGTGTTCCCCGGCAAGGATCTCGACGGCAAGTCACTGTACGAGTTGATGGAAAGCGAACGCGTCACGTATTCAGCCGGCGTGCCGACCGTGTGGCTCGGCCTGCTCAATTATCTGCGCGAGGCGAAGGTGCGCTTTTCGTCGCTCAATCGCACGGTGATCGGCGGCTCGGCGTGTCCGCCGGCCATGCTGCGCACGTTCGAAGACGACTACGGCGTGCAGGTAATCCACGCGTGGGGCATGACCGAAATGTCGCCGCTCGGCACGCTCGCGAAGCTGACGTGGGAACAAAGCCAGCGTCCGCTGGAAGAGCAGCGCAAATTGCTGGAGAAGCAGGGACATGTGCTCTATGGCGTCGATATGAAAATCGTCGGCGAAGACGGCCGCGATCTGCCGTGGGACGGCGTGGCGTTCGGCGATCTGCATGTGCGCGGGCCCTGGGTGATCGACCGGTATTTCCGCAAGGACGACTCGCCGCTCATCGACGGCTGGTTTTCGACCGGCGACGTCGCCACCATCGACCGCGACAGCTTTCTGCACATCACGGACCGCTCGAAAGACGTAATCAAGTCCGGCGGCGAATGGATCAGTTCGATCGACATCGAAAACGTCGCGATCGCGCATCCGGCCGTGGCCGAAGCGGCCTGTATTGCGTGCGCGCATCCGAAATGGACCGAGCGGCCGCTGCTGGTGGTCGTCAAGCGGCGTGGCTTCGACGTGACGCGCGAGGAGCTGATCGCCTTCTACGACGGCAAGGTCGCAAAATGGTGGATTCCCGACGACGTCGCCTTCGTCGACGAACTGCCGCACACGGCGACCGGCAAGCTGCAAAAACTCAAGCTGCGCGACATCTTCCGCGACCATGTTCTGCCGTCCGCGCTCGAAGACGAAAAGGACTGCCCGCTCACGCCGCTTGCCAGGGGAAACCCCGTCTCCTGACAAATTGAACGAGCGTGCTTTTTTGTGTATTCTGCCTGCTGACCCCGGAAAATCAGACAATGAGTCGGATCGATACTCCGACTCGATGAACCGGAAGGGCGGCGCGCCTGAGCGACGCCTTATTGCATGGATCGCATGGAGGCAGGCAGATGGCAGTGGACTACACAACCCATGACGGCGTGGCCGTCATCACGCTGAACAATCCTCCCGTCAACGGCCTCGGCCTGTCGACGCGAGCGGGCATCGTCGACGGGATCGAGCGCGCGCAGAACGATCCGGCCATCAAGGCGATCGTGCTGACTGGCGCGGGCAAAGCTTTCTCGGGCGGCGCCGACATCACCGAATTCAACACGCCGAAAGCGATGCAGGAGCCGACGCTCGCCACCGTCATCAAGACCGTGGAAGGCAGCGCGAAGCCGGTGGTCGCGGCAATTCACAGCGTCGCGATGGGCGGCGGGCTGGAACTGGCGCTCGGCGCGCATTACCGCATCGCCGCACCCGGTGCGCAGATCGCGCTGCCAGAAGTGAAGCTCGGCATTCTGCCGGGCGCGGGCGGCACGCAGCGTTTGCCGCGCGCCATCGGTCTCGAAGCCGCGCTCAACATGATCGTCTCCGGCGCGCCCGTCATGTCGGAGAAACTCGCCGATTCCGGGCTGTTCGATGAACTCGCGCAAGGCGATCTGGCCGAAGCCGCGCTCGCGTTCGCCCGCAAGGTGGGTGCGCAAGCCGGCCCGCATCCGAAGGTGCGCGAGCGCAAGATCGAGCATCCGAACGCCGCCGGCTTCATTCAGTTCGCGCGCAACAGCGTAGCGGCGGTCGCGAAGAATTTCCCCGCGCCGCAGAAATGTATCGACGCCGTGGAAGCAGGCGTGCAAAACGGCTTCGATAAGGGCCTCGCTTTCGAACGCGACTGCTTCATCGCACTCGTGCAGACGCCGGAAAGCCGCGCGTTGCGTCACGCGTTCTTCGGTGAACGCGCGGCGAGCAAGATTCCCGATGTGCCTTCCGATACGCCGGTGCGCGATATCAAGCAGGTGGCCGTGATCGGCGCCGGCACGATGGGTGGCGGCATCGCGATGAATTTCATCAACGCGGGCATTCCGGTCACGCTGCTGGAAACGAAGCAGGAAGCGCTGGACCGCGGCCTCGCCACGATCCGCAAGAACTACGAAGCGACCATCAAGAAGGGCAAGCTCAAGCCCGAAGCGCTCGACCAGCGCATGGCGCTGATCACGCCCACGCTTTCCTATGACGACCTGAAAAACGCCGACCTGATCGTCGAAGCCGTGTTCGAAGAACTCGGCGTGAAAGAGCAGGTATTCAAGCGTCTCGACGAAGTGGCGAAAGAAGGCGCGATCCTCGCCTCGAACACCTCGACGCTCGACGTCGACAAGATCGGCGCTTTTACGAAGCGTCCGCAGGACGTTGTCGGCATGCACTTCTTCAGCCCGGCCAACGTGATGAAGCTGCTCGAAGTGGTGCGCGGTAAGGAGACGGCGAAGGACGTGCTCGCCACCGTCATGAAACTCGCCAAGAGGATCCGGAAGACCGCGGTTGTCTCGGGCGTGTGCGACGGCTTTATCGGCAACCGGATGATCGAGCAGTACATCCGCCAGGCGCTCTTCATGCTCGAGGAAGGCGCGCTGCCCGCGCAGGTGGATCGCGCGATCGAGAAGTTCGGCTTCGCCATGGGTCCGTTCCGCATGAGCGACCTGGCGGGTAACGACATCGGCTGGGCGATCCGCAAACGCCGCTATCAGGAACAGCCTGAGATGCACTACTCGAAGATCGCCGACCGGCTCTGCGAGACCGGGCGCTTCGGTCAGAAGACGGGCGGCGGGTGGTACGACTACAAGGCGGGTGATCGCACCGCGTATCCGTCGAAAGTGGTCGACGAGATGATCGTTGCGTTTTCGAAGGAAGCCAATGCCGAGCGCCGCAAGATCAGCGACGAGGAAATCGTCGAGCGCCTCGTGTTCGCGCTCGTGAACGAAGGCGCGAAGATTCTCGAAGAGGGGATCGCGTCGAAGGCGTCGGACATCGATATGGTCTATCTGACCGGCTACGGCTTTCCGCTCTATCGCGGCGGCCCGATGCTATACGCGGACACGGTCGGCCTCTACAACGTCGAGCGCGCGATTCGCCGCTATGCCGCGCAGCCGAACGGCGATGCCTGGCAACTGGCGCCGGGCATCGCGGCACTGGCGGCCGAGGGACGCGGATTCAACGGCTGAATTACGGCGCGAGTGAAAAGACCGACGCGGCGCTGATCGGCGATGCGCCGGCCAGCGCCACGACCGACATTTGCAATTTGCAAATATCCACCAACTTGTATGGGACCAAAGCGCGCTGCGCGAGACCGGAGTAACGAGCTTCGCATGGGGCTGCATTACGCGCCGAAGCGCGACTCCGGCGACAGCTAAAGCGCTAACTCTGGTCGACACAGGAGACACGCATGACTGACGCCGTAATCGTATCGACCGCCCGCACGGGCCTCGCCAAATCATGGCGCGGCGGTTTCAACATGACGCACGGCGCGACGCTCGGCGGCCATGTCACTCAGGCTGCCGTCGAGCGCGCGAAGCTCGACCCGGCGCGCGTCGAGGACGTGATCATGGGTTGCGCCAATCCGGAAGGCGCGACGGGCATGAACATCGCTCGGCAGATCGCGCTGCGCGCCGGTTTGCCGGTCAGCGTGCCGGGTATGACGGTGAACCGTTTCTGTTCGTCTGGATTGCAAACTATCGCGCTTGCCGCGCAACGCGTGATCGCCGGTGAAGGCGACGTGTATGTGGCGGGCGGCGTGGAGTCGATCTCGTGCGTGCAGAACGAGATGAACCGGCACATGATGACCGAAGGCTGGCTCAGCCAGAACAAGCCCGAAATCTACTGGTCGATGTTGCAGACCGCGGAGAATGTGGCGAAACGCTACTCGATCTCAAAGGAACGCCAGGACGAATATGGCGTGCGTTCGCAACAGCGCGCGGCCGCCGCGCTCGAAGCCGGCAAGTTCAAGGACGAGATCGTGCCGTTGACGGTGCTCGCGGGTGTTGCCGACAAGGCGACCGGCCGTCTCTTCACGAAAGAAGTGACCGTCAGCGGCGACGAAGGCATTCGCGCCGACACGACGCTCGAAGGTGTGTCGAAGATTCGTACCGCGATGCCGGGCGGCGTGATCACTGCGGGCAACGCAAGCCAGTTCTCGGATGGCGCGTCGGCTTGCGTGGTGATGAACGCGAAGGTGGCGGAGCGCGAAGGCTTGCAGCCGCTCGGTATTTTTCGCGGCTTCGCGGTGGCCGGTTGCGAGCCGGACGAGATGGGCATCGGCCCGGTGTTCGCGGTGCCGAAGCTGCTCAGGCAGGCGGGTTTGAAGGTCGAGGACATCGACCTGTGGGAGCTGAACGAAGCGTTCGCGGTGCAGGTGCTGTATTGCGCCGACAAGCTCGGTATTGCGCACGATCGCCTGAACGTGAACGGCGGCGCGATTGCGGTGGGCCATCCGTATGGCGTATCGGGCGCGCGTTTGACCGGCCATGCGTTGATTGAAGGCAAGCGGCGCGGCGCGAAGCTCGTCGTCGTGACGATGTGTATTGGCGGCGGGCAGGGCGCGGCGGGTTTGTTCGAAGTGGTGTGATCCCGTTCGTGCGGTAAAGAACGGCGGGTGCCGTGTGGTTCGGCGCGATGGCGATGAACCCGCGGCACTCGTTTTTTTATCCGCGCGCGGTGTGGGCGCCGATTACCCGTATCACGGCAACGCCATGCCGGTCGACGGCAGGCTCAACGTGCCTTGATCGACGAATCGCGTCGTGCCCGTGAGGCCACCCGCGAGCTTGCCGCGCAGAATGTACGGAATTTGCCCCGACTGCGCCGCGCCTGCGAAGGCGAACGCCTGGCGAACCGCGGCGAATGCCGGCACGGTCAACGGCACGTTGACGACCGTTTCGCCGAAGCGCGGCACGCTGCCGGCCTGATCGCTCACGCCGCTTGCGAACGGCTTGCCGTTCAGCTCGAGATCGAGCGACACGCCGTTGAAGCTGATCGTGGAATCGTTGGGATTCTGCACGCGCAGTTTTACGTTGAAGCGCATCTCCAGACCCTGGCCGTCGATCGGTTCGAGACCGGCCACGTTCACGCGCAATGGATCGCCGCCGAACAGGCCCGCGCAGCCGTTGAGCGTTAGCGTGACGATGGCGAGGACCGTGGCCAGACGAATGGAACGGCCTAACAGCAGCGCGCGGAAGAAGGACATGACCTGCACCTCGAAACAAGCGGCTTGGATCATGCATTGTACCGGGCCGTGTTGGCCGCCGAGCGGCGTTTCAGGCTGCGCGCCGCAGGCGTGTTTTGACGAGACTGGCCAGATGGCGCGCGGTTTGACGGATCAGACTGCGGCCGTCGTGAAGAGCGCGCGAGGGCTGCACGACGAACGCGGCAGTGTTCGCACGCACTCCGCTGATCGACACGACGCCGCGTTGCGGCGTCACGAAGCACTCGCCCTCGTGCAAGGTGATCGACGTGACAGGCACGGCGTCGCCCAGCCACGCGAGAGCGTGATCGCGGAACGCGAGCTGAAGATCGCCTTCGACGGCGACAATCGAGGTGCCGGCGCGCAACTCATGCACGGCCATTTGACCTGCGGCGAGACGAGAAGCAGTGCGGCGCGCCGGATCGGAGCGACATTGACGAAGAGACATGGCCGTTTCCTTCAAAGCGTTTTCATGCCACTCAGCTTATTGAGTCCGCTCAAATGAAAACAGCCGCAGCCATCAGCAATGTGAACCGGTACAGCAACGCGGTTTAGTGCGCTGTATCGGCTGGAATCGTGCGGATGTGTATCTGTTGCGACGCGCGAACTGTCCGCACCATCGGCGGATGATTCAATCCATTCTGACCCGGCAGGCTGCGGACCCGCTGCCCGATAACCAGCCGCTGTACCGGCAGCTGGCCGATCAATATCGCCGCGCGATCGGCAGCGGCGTGCTGCGCCCGGGCGACCGAATGCCGTCGATGCGCGCATTCATGCGCCGGCACGGCGTCAGTCTTGCGACCGCGACCGAGAGCTACCGCGTACTGGAACGCGCCGCGCTGATTGACGCCCGTCCGCGCGCCGGTTACTTCGTGCGTGTGCCGCCCACGGCTGCGTTGCCGGCCGCGTCCGAGCCCGATCTGGCGGTGCTGCCGGGCGCCGCGCAGTTCGTCGGCATCCATTCGGCGATTTCCGCGATCGTGTCGAGATTGCAGCGACATCCGGACGCGCTGAATCTCGGCGGCGCGACCGCCTCGCCCGATCTCTATCCCACCGATGCATTGCAGAAAGCCGCGCTGCGTGCACTGCGCAAGCGGCCCACCTTGCTGACCGCCGCCGGGCACGACCAGGGCGATCCGGCCTTGCGCGCGATCATTGCGCGCCGCGCGCTCGACGCCGGCATCCAGATCGGCGCGGACGACATCATCATGACGCACGGCGGTATCGAAGCCGTGAATCTTGCATTGCGAGCGGTGACTCAACCCGGCGACACCGTCGCGGTCGAATCGCCGTGCTTTTTCGGTCTGCTGCAGGCGCTGGAAAGCCTCGGCTTGCGCGCGCTCGAAATTCCCGCCAGTCCGACCACCGGCCTCGCCATCGAAGCGCTGGCGTTCGCGCTGCACACGCATCCCGACATCAAGGCCGTAGTCGTGGTGCCGAACCTGCAGAACCCGCTCGGCAGCGTAATGCCCGACGCCCACAAGGCGCGGCTCGTCGAACTGTGCGCGCGAGCCGGTATTGCGCTGATCGAGGACGATCCATATCGCGAGCTGGCCGACGCGGCACAGCCGCCCAGATCGTTGAAGGCCTGGGATACGGACGGCACCGTGATCCACTGCACGTCGTTCAACAAGGTGCTGGCACCCGGCATGCGGGTCGGCTGGATCAATGGCGGCCGCTGGCATCCACGTATCGGCATGCTGAAGTTCGCGCAGTCGCGTCACAACGAACAGCTGTCGCAAGTCGTGCTCGCCGAGTTTCTGGAGACGAACGCGTATGAGCGGCATTTGCGGCGTCTGCGCGAGCGGCTGCGGCTTCAGCGCGAACGGATGGCGGCGGCGATCGCCACTTCGTTTCCGGATGGCACGCGCTTCACCCCGCCGGCCGGCGGGATGTTTTTCTGGATCGAATTGCCGCGAGAGATGTCGTCGGCGGCGCTCTTCGAGGCGGCGTTGAACGACGGCATTCGCGTGATGCCGGGGACGGTGTTTTCGAACGCGGGGCGTTTCGATCATTTCATCCGGCTCAGTTCACCAAGCACGGATCTCGATCGCGCCGACGATGCCGTGCGCAGGCTAGGGCGGCTGGCTGCGCGTCTGGCGACGCACGCGGGCTGAGCTGGCGCGGCACGGACGTGGCGCCGACGTACAATTGACAAGTACCTGAAAAAGCATATTGCCCGGCTAGTGGCATCTCCCCGCCATTAGCAATCCGGTCATCTGCTGATTGCTCCCCGGCGGCTTCTGGCAGATCGTTTCCCGGAGGCCAATGGCGATCTGCACCGCGCCACGATTCGAAAATCATCACGGAGACCGATATGCCATTCATTTGCGAAAACGTCGAGTGTCGAGCTGTGCTGGCCCGCAAACAGGTCAAACCGAACCGGGATAACAACGCGTTTTTCTTCTATTGCCCCGACTGCAACACGCGCAACGAGTTGATCGATGTGGGTGCGGCCGGTGGTCCTCTGGAACTGATTCAGCCCGTGCGGCAAGGACTCCCGCACAAAGTGGTGGCAACGGCCCGGCCTCTCGAGGACGGCAGGTATGCGGCGCAGTTGAGCATTCAGAAGGCGCTTGGAATCAAGGGGCCTTTCGCGGCGGAAGAACGGTGGGACGAGCTTGGCATTTTCCCCGACGCACAAGGCGCCGTCACTCATGCTAAAACCACTGCAGCGGGTTGGTTGGGGGCTGACTTCAGCCACTAGATCGCTGAAAGAATTGCGTGTCTGAACGTCTGGCAGCCACTCTCTGATTTATCGTCGATAAAGTCCGTACCCGATTGGCGCAACTCGCGGAGCGCGGAGCCCAATCGGGTCACCACCCCTCCAATCGTCCTTCGTTTCGATCCTGCCGGCGCAATTCACAGCGAAGCGCAATGCTCGCGAGCGAGCCATTACCGGCATCGCCTGTGCCGTTACCTGCCGACCCGACCTCCTGATAAAGCTCCATCGAAGGTGTAAGTTTGATAGGCTTAGTGTTTGCCTCGGCCGAAGGCATTCTCGCGTCCTGCATCAACCGCATGAACGCACTGACCACGAAATTCGAAAACAGCCATGACCGATTCGCCTTCATCCAAAGCGAGTACCGAAACCCTGCTCGAGAGCCCGTTCGTCGACCGGTTAGGCGCGCAGTTAGTGTCGGCCGCGGACGGCGCTAGCGAAGTCGCGCTGCCGTTGCAGCCGGATCATATGAACACCTGGGACGTCGCCCACGGCGGCGTCACCATGACGCTCGCCGACATCGCGCTCGCCATGGCCGCGCGCAGTCTCGCGGGCGACGGCGTGGGCGTGGTCACGGTCGAAATGAAGGTCAACTTCATGCAGCCGGGCCGCGGCGAATTACGTGCCACCGCGCGCGTGCTGCACCGCTCGACCACCATGGCTTATTGCGAAGGCGAGATTCGCGACAGCGAAGGCCACTTCGTCGCCAAGGCGCTCGGCACGTTCAAATACATGCGGCGTCTCGCCGTCGGCCGCGAAGTGAGGCAACAGCGTTTGCGCAGCGACCCGTCGGCGAAACCCGGTCCGAGCGACGGCTGAGCGCCGCCTTGAACCGCGCGTGTCAGGGAGGCGCTCGCGCCTCCGGTTCCGCCTTCGTGTAAGCCGTTCGAATCATCCGCCGATCCCATCGGCAACTTATGGAGACGATCGCCATGACCCAGATCAACCGCCAACTCGTGTTGGCGTCGCGCCCGCAGGGGGCCGTGACCCCCGACAACTTCCGCCTCGTCGAAACGCCGCTCGCGCCGCTGGCCGAAGGCGAATTGCGCGTGCGTAATCACTACCTGTCCCTCGACCCCTACATGCGCGGCCGCATGAACGACAGCAAGTCGTATGCGCCGCCGCAGCCGCTGAACGAAGTGATGATCGGCGGCACGGTGGGTGAAGTGGTCGAGTCGAAAAATCCGAAGTTCGCAGTCGGCGACAAGGTCGTTGCGATGTTCGGCTGGCAGGAGTACGGCACGTCGAACGGAACGGGCCTGCAGAAGGTCGACGACACGCATGTGCCGCTATCGGCCTATCTCGGCCCGGTCGGCATGCCCGGCGTCACGGCGTGGTACGGCCTGAACCGCATCATCGCGCCGAAAGCGGGTGAGACGGTGGTGGTCAGCGCGGCGAGCGGCGCGGTGGGCAGCGTGGTCGGCCAACTGGCGAAGCTGGCCGGCGCGCGCGCAGTCGGCATTGCCGGCGGCGCGGACAAGTGCCGCTATGTCACCGAGACGCTCGGCTTCGACGCGTGCGTCGACTACAAGGCCGGCAATCTCTATCAGGACCTCAAGGCGGTGACGCCGGACGGCGTGGACGGCTACTTCGAGAACGTCGGTGGTGAGGTGCTCGACGCGACGCTCGCGCGTATGAACGCATTCGGCCGGATCGCGCTGTGCGGGTTTATCGCGGGCTATGACGGCCAGCCGTTGCCGCTCAAGCATCCGTCGCTGATGCTCACGCAGCGTCTGCTGGTGCAGGGTTTCATCGTGAGCGAGCATATGGACGTATGGCCCGAAGCGCTCACGCAACTCGGCACGCTGGTTGCGCAGAAGAAGCTGCACTATCGCGAGACCATCGCGCAAGGACTCGATGCGGCGCCTGAGGCGTTCATTGGCCTGCTCAAAGGCAGGAACTTCGGCAAGCAACTCGTCAAGCTGATCTGAGCGCGGCGGCAGTCGGGCAGCCCACGCAAGGCGCCGCTCAATCCAATGGAGTGACACGATGTTCGATTTCGCAGGCAAGGTGGCGGTGATCACCGGTGCGGCCAGCGGCTTCGGCCGCGCATTCGCGCAGAAGGGCGCCTCGCTCCGCATGAAGCTCGTGCTGGCCGACGTGAATCCCGACGCGCTCGCGCAAACCGTCGACGCATTGCGCGCCGGCGGCGCCGAAGCGATCGGCGTGCCGACCGACGTCGCGAGCGCGGCGCAGGTCGAAGCGCTCGCGCAAGCCGCACTGACCGCCTACGGCAAGGTGCATCTGCTGTTCAACAACGCAGGCGTAGGCGCGGGCGGCTTTCTGTGGGAAAGCTCGGCGAACGACTGGTCGTGGGTGTTCGGCGTGAACGTGATGGGCGTCGCGCACGGCGTGCGGGTGTTCACGCCGATCATGCTGGCGCAGAACGAGCCCGCGCATATCGTCAACACGGCGTCCGTCGCGGGCTTGCTGTCGCCGCCCGCCATGGGCATCTACAACGCGTCGAAACACGCGGTGGTGTCGCTCACCGAAACGCTGTATCACGACCTGCAGCTGGCGCAGGCCGCGCAGGCGGGAACGGCAGGCGGTCAGGTCGGCTGTTCGCTGTTGTGCCCGGCCTTCGTGCCGACCGGCATCGCCAATGCGGAACGCGCGCGGCCTGCTGATCTGCGCAACGACAGCGGCCCGACCCGCTCGCAGATCGCCGCGGGCAAGCAGCTGCAGCGCGCGGTGCAGTCGGGCAAGCTGAGTGCCGACGACGTCGCAGACATCACCTTCGAAGCGATCGCGGCGCGGCGTTTTTACATCGTCACGCATCCGGGCATCATGGCAACGGTGAAGCTGCGCCACGAGGATATCGAGCAGTTGCGCAATCCCACTGATCCAATGTCGCTGAAGCCGGAAGTGAACAACGCCGGCTAGACGGGACGCTTGCCGTAT
Organism: Paraburkholderia sp. RL17-381-BIF-C; assembly: GCF_046026435.1. Lineage (NCBI taxonomy): Bacteria > Pseudomonadati > Pseudomonadota > Betaproteobacteria > Burkholderiales > Burkholderiaceae > Paraburkholderia > Paraburkholderia sp. RL17-381-BIF-C. The sequence continues at coordinate 74,115 of NZ_JARESX010000015.1, forward strand.
CGCCGGCGCCCGCTGAGATCCAGGGCGCCGGTTTCTTTTTGAACCGCGCCGGTTTATTTCAAACCTTCGGCGCTTATGCGCCATAAGACGCACCATGCCGCTGAATCCGAAGATCGAGCAGGTGCTCGATATGATCGAGCGGGCCAGGCGCCCGAAGCTCCATGAAATGACCGCGCAGGACGCGCGGGCCTCGTACGAAAAAAGCGCGCCGATTCTGGAGATCGCGAGCGCGCCGATGTTCGCGATCGAAGATCTGCAAATCGCGACACGCGACGGCGCGACGATTCGTGCGCGTCTGTACCATCCGGTCGAGCCGAGTTGGGCCGAGCCCGCGCCGGCGTTCGTGTATTACCACGGCGGCGGCTTCACGGTGGGTAGCGTCGATACGCACGATGCGCTGTGCCGGATGTTCGCGCGCGACGGCAATTGCGCGGTGTTGTCCGTGGACTATCGCCTCGCACCGGAATACAAATTTCCCACTGCCGTCGAGGACGCTTTCGACGCCTTGACCTGGCTGCACGCGCACGCAGCCGAATACGGGCTGGACGCCGGCCGGCTGGCAGTGGGCGGCGATAGCGCGGGCGGTACGCTGGCCACGGTCTGCGCGGTGCTCGCACGCGACGCCGGCATCGAACTCGCGCTGCAATTGCTGATCTATCCGGGCACGACAGGCCATCAGCAAACCGATTCGCACTCGCGCTTCGCCAACGGCTTTCTGCTGTCGGGCGACACGATTCAATGGTTCTTCGACCACTACGTGCGCGCGCGCAGCGACCGTGACGACTGGCGTTTCGCGCCGCTGGACGGCCAGCTTGGCGCGCCCGAATTCAGCGGCGTCGCGCCTGCGTGGATCGCCACCGCCGAATACGATCCCTTGAGCGACGAGGGCGACGCCTACGCGGAGAAATTGCACGCGCTGGGTAATCGGGTCACGCTCAAGCGCTATCCGGGCATGATCCACGAGTTCTTCAAGATGGGCGGTTTCGTGCCGGACGTCGCGCAGGCGCACGCGGATGCCGCAGCGGCCTTGCGCGCGGCCTTCGATTCCGACTGAGGGCGTTCACCGGGTTGTCGGCGGCCAACGAGCCACCGGACCCTGGTCACGCGATTTCGCGTTCGATATTGAAGGCGAAGCTGCGCTCGAAGTCGCCGGGCCGCGCGATCCGATGCGAGCCGTTGTCGTCGCTGCGCTCGGCGACGGCCACGCTGATCACTTCGCCGTGTAGGGTCACGCGCAGTGCGGTCGTCCCGCGTGTGCCGTACTCCGGCGTTTCGATGAATGCAGCCGACAGCGCCCGTTCGCGTTCGAGCGGAATGCCGGTGGACGGCAGTTCGTCGTCGCGGGCGAGGCGCGGATCGCGCATCAGGTCGATCAGGCGTTCGAGCGGTGGCATCGCGTTGCGCGCGAGCAGCGTGCCCAGTTCGGCGCGCTTTTTGACGAGCTTCGGCCACGCGGTATCGAGCACCGCGTTTGAGATGCCGTGCGTGCCGGGTTCGAGCAGCGTCGGCGCGCGCTCGGAACGGTTGCAGTACCAGGCGAGTTCGCGGCGCGTCCAGTCGCCCACCAGCAGATTGAACCCGTTATAGATGTCGCCGGTTTGCGCGACGTGCCGCAGGTACGCGAGCGGCGTGCCGTGCGGGTTGCCATTCGAGTCGCGCGTGGCGCCGCTCAGCCAGTCGCTGACGAGCGTGCCGCGGGTCGGCGCGTCGGCGCGCATTTCGTGCGGCGCGCGGTAATTGGTCAGCGCGGCGAAGCGGCCGTCGCGCGACGAGCCGAGCCACGTGCCACCGCCTTGCAGATCACGCCCGGCCAGCACCGTCGGCGCGTCGTGCCACCAGCCGACCGGTTCGGCCGTGCGGCGAAAGAACTCGTCGCGATTGGCGGCAAGCGTGAAGAGCGGGCCGTCGACCGCGTCGGGTCGCCAGTCGAACACGATCAGGCACATCGGGGGCGTCTCCCGGTGGAGGCGTTGCAGTTGAAAAGGCCAGTAAAAAGCGGCGCCTGACTGCGCCGCTTCGTTCCCCGCGAGAATGTCAGACTTCGGTGGGCAGCCCGTAGGGCAGCGCAAGGAAGCGCAGCGCCGGGCCGTCCGCCGCGCCCAGATGCACCGAGCCGTTTTCCAGCGCCGCGAGCTTGATCTCGACCAGCAGATCGACGCCGCCTTCCGGCGCCGACGCCGCGTTCACCACCATGCCGCACGGCTGGCCCGGATCGTCCGAATGGAACAGTTCCGCGCCCGCGCGCACCGTGTCGAGTTCGCCAGCCACATTGGCGAGCGAAGTGCGCCGCTTGATCGTGCCGCGATACTGGCTGCGCGCCACCACTTCCTGGCCGGGATAGCAGCCTTTGCGGAAATTCACCGCGCCCAGCACGTCGAAATTGACCATTTGCGGCACGAACTGCTCGACCACCGGCTGGGTGATGCGCGGCTCGCCCGCGCGAATGTCGAGCCAGTCCCACACGGCCGGCGAGACGCGTTTGAGCTTTTCGTCCAGCAAGGGCAAGTGCGACTCGATCTGCACCTTCGGGCCGATCCACAGATAACGCAGGCGCCCGAGCGCGTCCGGTACGCGAATCAGCGAGCCCGCCGCGCCGTCCACTTTCACGTGCACGCCGTCCGGCAGCGCGTCGAACACATTTGAGAGCGCCTTGCGCACGTCGCCGGCGAGACCGATCACCGCCAGTTCGCCGCTCGCGTCAGTGAGTTTGGCCTTGGCGCGCAGCACGAACATGGAGAGCCGCTTCTGCACGGCGGCCTGCACGTCTTTCGACACCAGCAGGCGGATCGTATCGCCGCTGCGCCAGGTCAGGAACGACGCCAGCAGACGCCCTTTGGCCGAGCAGTAACCGGCCAGACGCGCATTGGCGGCGTCGAGGTGCTGGGTGTCGTTGGTCAACTGGCCGTGCAGGAAGCTTGCCGCGTCGTCGCCGGTGGCGTCGATCACGCCGAACTGCGTGAGCGGCATATACGCGCCTTGCTGAACGAGCGCGTCGAATTCATCGGCGGAGGGGCGCGGCAGCGCGGGAAGACTTGCCGGCGTGGCGGCGGCTGCCGTAGGAGCTGTGTTTGGAGGCGTGCCTGAAGCGGTAGCGAGCGGTGTGTTCATGGATTCCTGGAACAGTCAATTCTGACTTTGGCTAAGGCAAACAAGTATTATATGCAGTCCAACCCTGCCACGTTTCGCATGTCCCTGTTCAAGAAATGTTTCATTGCCGGCTCACTCGTCGTTGTGCTGGCCGCAGCCGCAATTGCTGGCGGATACCATTGGGCCACCAGTCCGCTCGATCTGACTCCTGCGCAACTCGATGTCACGGTCAAGCCGCATAGCAGCTTGCGCAGCGTCACGCTGCAACTCAATCGCGGCGGCGTGCCGGTCGAAGCGGAGCTGTTCGTCATCATGACGCGGCTGCTCGGACTGCAAAGCGAGCTGAAGTCGGGCAACTATGAGTTCAAGACGGGCGTGACGCCGTATGAGGTGCTGCAGAAAATCGCCCGCGGCGACGTCAACGAATACGTGGCGACCATTATCGAAGGCTGGACCTTCAAGCGCATGCGCGCCGAGCTGGATGCCAATCCGGCGCTCAAGCACGACACGGCCGGGATGAGCGACGCCGACCTGATGAACGCGATCAACGCACCGGAGGCGTCGATCGGCAATGGCGAGGGACTGTTTTTCCCCGACACCTACCTGTTCGACAAAAACACCAGCGACCTCGACGTGTACCGCCGCGCCTACCGTCTGATGCGCCTGCGTCTGGACGAGGCATGGACCGCGCGCGCGGCGAATCTGCCGTACAAGACGCCGTACGACGCGCTGACCATGGCGTCCATCATCGAAAAGGAAACCGGCAAGCCGTCTGACCGGCCCATGGTGGCCGCGGTGTTCGCGAACCGGCTGCGCGTGGGTATGCCGCTGCAAACCGACCCGACCGTGATCTACGGCATGGGCGAGAGCTACAGCGGACGCATCAGAAAGAAAGACCTGCAGACCGACACTCCCTACAATACCTACACCCGGATGGGGCTGCCGCCAACGCCCATTGCGCTGCCCGGCGTGGCGTCGCTGCAGGCGGCGCTGAACCCGGCACCCAGCACCGCGCTGTATTTCGTCTCGCGCGGCGACGGCAGCAGTATCTTTTCCGACACCCTCGGCGATCACAACAAGGCCGTGGACAAATACATTCGAGGGCAATGATGGCGCGGGGCAAATTCATAACGTTTGAGGGCATCGACGGGGCGGGCAAGACCACCCACCTCAGCTGGTTTCGGGAGCGCCTCGAACAGAAAGTGGCAAGCACCGGCCGCGCGGTCGTCATGACGCGCGAACCGGGCGGCACGCCGCTCGGCGAGCAGATCCGCGAAATCGTGCTGCATCAGAAAATGGACCTCGAAACCGAAGCGCTGCTAATGTTCGCGCTGCGCCGCCAGCACCTGGCCGAAGTGATCGAGCCTGCGCTCGCGCGCGGCGACTGGGTGCTGTCGGACCGTTTCACGGATGCGACCTTCGCCTATCAGGGCGGTGGCCGCGGACTGCCGCGCGACAAGCTGGAAACGCTGGAGCGCTGGGTGCAGGGCGGTTTCCAGCCGGACCTGACGGTGCTGTTCGACCTCGCGCCCGAAATCGCCAGCGAGCGGCGCAGTGCGGCACGCGATCCGGATCGCTTCGAGAGCGAATCGGCGGCATTTTTCAATCGCACCCGCGCCGAATATCTGCGCCGCGCCGAAGAAGCGCCGTACCGGTTCGCTATCATTGACTCCGCGCAGAGCATTACGCAGATTCAGAGAAGACTTGAAGAATTGATCGCAGTTCTTTGATTTAAAAAGAATATAAACTTGGTTTATATCGGCGTTCAGAGTTCATGTCGTACTTCATGTAAATTCTGCAACAATTTGATTTAAAAGAGAAAAGATGATTTATCCGTGGCAAGCCGATGACTGGAACCGCCTGCAGCAATTGCGCGGCCACTGGCCGCACGCCCTGTTGCTGCATGGGCAGGCGGGCATCGGCAAGCTGCGCTTCGCGCAGCATCTCGCGCAGGGCTTGCTGTGCGAGGCTCAGCAGGCCAACGGGGAGCCGTGCGGCGCGTGCGTGGCCTGCAACTGGTTCGCGCAGGGCAATCATCCGGACTACCGGATCGTCGTGCCCGAGGCGCTGGCCGCCGAAGCGGGCCTGAACAACGCCGCGGACGAAAAAGCCGACAAGGCCGATGCCGACGAAGCCAAGAAGACGCGCACGCCCAGCAAGGAAATCAAGATCGAACAGATTCGCGGTTTGCTCGATTTTGTCGGCGTGGGCTCGCACCGCGGCGGCGCGCGCGTGGTCGTGCTGTATCCGGCGGAAGGGCTGAATATCGCCGCGGCCAATGCGCTGCTGAAGACGCTCGAAGAACCGCCGGCGGGAGTCGTGTTCCTGATGGTGTCGGCGCGTATCGATCGCCTGTTGCCCACCATCATCAGCCGCTGCCGCCAGTGGCCGATGACCGTGCCCGCACCGGACGTGGCGACGAAGTGGCTTGCCGCGCAAGGCGTGGCCGAGGCGCCCGCGCTGCTCGCAGAAGCCGGCGGCGCGCCGCTCACGGCGCTCGCGCTCGCCAGCGACGAGAACCGCACGCTGCGCGACTGGACGCTCAAGCAACTGGCCGCCGGCCCCGGGTGCGACGCCTTCGCCTGCGGCGAGGCGTTGCAGAAGCTGCCAGTGCCGCTGGTGCTAGGCTGGCTGCAACGCTGGATGTACGATTTGCTGGCGCAGCGCACGGCCGGCGCGCCCCGTTACTTCCCGCAAGCCTCGGCGGCATTGACGCGCTGCGCGTCGCAGGCCGACGCCAGCGCGTTCGCGCGCTTCATGCGCACTGTGACGCGCCAACGCGCCGTCGAGAACCATCCGCTGAATGCGCGGCTGGTGTTCGAAGAGCTGTTTATCGGCTATCGCGAGTTGTTCGCGTAAGCCGCCGCTGCGTGCGGGGCGCGTTCCCGGCCGCTGGCGCGCTGCGCCGCGCCTCACAGCCGGCGCCGGCCCGCCATTCGTCCTGCGCCGTTCGTCCGCCGTTCGTCCGCCGTTCGTCCATTATCCGCTTCCATCTCACGTTCAACGCACCATGAGCCTTTCCTACCGCGATGCCACGCTCGACGATCTGCCCGCTATCGTCGCCATCTACAACTCGACGGTGCCGTCGCGGCAAGTCACCGCCGATCTCGAGCCGGTCAGCGTCGAAAGCCGGCTGACCTGGTTTCACGCGCATGGCCCGCACAAGCGTCCGTTGTGGGTGGTGGAAGACTCGCAACAGCCCGGCCGCGTGATCGCATGGCTGAGCTTTTCGGACTTTTACGGCCGCCCGGCCTATCTGCGCACCGCCGAAGTCAGCATCTATCTCGACGAAAGCGCGCGTGGCAAGGGTCTCGGCAAGCAATTGCTGGCGGCTTCGCTAGCGGCGGCGCCGGCGCTCGGCATCGATACCGTGCTCGGCTTCATCTTCGGCCACAATGACGCGAGCTTGCGCCTGTTCCGCGGCTTCGGTTTCGACACGTGGGGATCGTTGCCGCGCGTGGCCGTGCTGGACGGCGTGGAGCGCGATCTGGTGATTCTCGGCAAACGCCTCGACGCCGCCGCGACAGCTCCGGCCGCCGCCTGATTCCCTTCGAGCCAGCCCTACGCAGGACACCCCCATGTTTGTCGACTCACATTGCCATATCAATTTCGAAGGACTCGCCGACCGCCTGCCGCAGGTGCTCGAGAACATGCGCAGCCATTCGGTCACGCATGCGCTGTGCGTGTCCGTCGATCTCGAAACGCTGCCTTCCGTGCTGGATATCGCCAGCCGCCATGAGAACGTGTACGCGTCGGTCGGCGTGCATCCGGATCACGAGCACATGCGCGAGCCGAGCGTCGCCGAACTGGTCGAACTGGCCGCGCATCCCAAAGTGGTCGCGATCGGCGAGACCGGCCTCGACTACTACCGGCTGGAAGGCCGCACCATCGCCGACATGGAATGGCAGCGCGAGCGCTTTCGCACCCATATCCGGGCGGCGCACGCCGCGAACAAGCCGCTGATCATCCATACGCGATCGTCGTCGGAAGACACGCTGCGCATCATGGCCGAGGAGCGCGCAGGCGAGCCGGGCGGCGTGATGCATTGTTTCACCGAGCCGTGGCATGTCGCCGAACAGGCGCTTGCGCAGAATTTTTACATCTCGTTGTCGGGCATCGTCACGTTCAAGAGCGCGACGGACGTGCAGGACGTCGCGCGCCGCGTGCCGCTCGAACGTTTACTGATCGAAACCGACTCGCCGTATCTCGCGCCCGTGCCATATCGCGGCAAGCCTAATGAACCTGCGTACGTAAGTTATGTCGGACGGTTCATCGCGCAACAACGCGACATGCCGGAAGCGGCGCTGGCCGAGGCGACCACGCAAAACTTCTTCCGCCTTTTCAAGATTCCCGCGCCGGCTGGTGCGTGAGGCGTAAAGTCGATAAATATCAATAGGATAGGGAATTTTCATAAAGTTAAATATGAGAGAAATTTCGATGTCGTTGACTGCCCCGCAGGACACTTTCGCAGCAGGCGTGACAACGCGTGGCGCGCTGGCTTCGGCACGGCGCGGCGTCTCGCGCGTCACGTTCGCCGCTGCGCTCGTTTGTGCCGCGCTGACTTCGCTGGCGGTGTCGCCGGCCCAGGCGGCGCCGATCGATTCGCTGATCAAATCGGTAAAGTTCGACGACGTGGACGGCGTCAACAAGTTGCTCGCCAAGGGCATGGACCCGAACAGCGTGGATAACCAGGGCATTCCGCTGCTGGTGCTGGCCGCGCGCGAGAAATCGGACAAAGTCGGCGCTGCGCTGCTCGCCAATCCGAAGACCAACATCGAGATTCAGGACAAGGCCGGCGAGAACGCGATGATGATGGCCGCGCTGAACGGCGATCTCGCCTTCGTCAACCAGCTGATCGCGAAAGACGCCGAGGTCAACAAGAAGGGCTGGGCACCGTTGCACTACGCGGCGGCGAACGGCAACGACGACATCGTCAAGGTGCTGCTCGACCATTCGGCCTACGTCGACGCCGGCTCGCCGAACGGCACCACGCCGCTGATGATGGCCGCGCGCGGCGGCCACGTGTCGACCGTGAAGCTGTTGCTCGACAACGGCGCGGACCTGACGGTGAAGAACCAGATCGGCATGACGGCGCTCGATTTCGCGAAGACTTACAAGGAGCCGGACGTGGTCGAAGGGTTGACCGCGCGCCTGCAGCAGATGCAACAGAAATAGTGTGCGCGGCTCACGGCGGCCGGTTGCCGGCGGCTTGGGGCGCGGGTAGAGGGTCTATGCGCTCTGCCGGCGGCTGGAGCGCGAGTCGAATGTGTCTGCGCTCCGTCGGCAGTCTGGAGCGCGAGCCGAAGGTGTATGCGCTCTGGCCGGCCAATTGGAGCGCGAGTCGAAGATCTACGCGCTCTGTCGGCGGCCCGGAGCGCGAGTCGAAGGTCCACGCGCTCTGCCTGCCGCCTGAAGCGCCAATCGAAGGCCCACCCGCACTGACAGCCATCTGAGCTCCTGTCAAAAGCCCGCTCGGTCTGCCTGCCGCGACGGGCGCAGCCCGCGAAACGCTGCCGTGGTACCGCTGGAGCACGCAAGCGGCGGAGCACTTGGCGCCGCCAACTCACCCGGCTTAAAAAAAGTGCCTGAAGATAGCGGTGGCGCGCACGCTTGCGCTTCGCAAAACAGTGCAGAATGTCGACTTTGGCGCGCCACATGTGCGCGCCCTTTGGATGCGGCGAAAGACCGCCTGATAAACGACCCTGGAAAGGAACACCATGCTGCGGGCTTTGATTTTCGCCAGCGCGCTCGCCGTACCGCTATCGGCAGCCGCGTTTACGGGAGGCGACCTCAACAAGCTGTGCACCAAGACGGACGTGGCATCGCGTAGCGCGTGCGCCGCTTATATCGAAGGCGCCGCCGACGGCATCTTCAACACCATCGACGCGATCGGCGGCACGACCGGCCCGCGCGTCGGCCAGTACTTCTGCCTGCCGCAGGACGCGCGCTCGGCGCAGCTGACCGACGCGGTGCGCAAATATATCGCTGAGAATCCGATCGTCGCGGGCTATAACGCCAGCACGGCGATCTCGCTCGGGCTCGGTAAAGCGTTTCCCTGCAAGAGCGGCAGTTGAAATGAAGCACGGCTGATGCCCTGCGCGTCGGCATCCGGCGTGTTGGGCGTTTCGGCCCATGAGGGTTTTCCGGCTTTTCAGCCGTGGGCACTTCGGGGCATTTCTCATAGCTCTACCTGAGACCCGGTCTCAACGCCGGCTGTCCGCTTGTAGAGGCGGCGGGCCTCGCCACCTTTCGCGGATCGCGCGGAAGAACAATCTAAGATGTCAGTAGGCAGGCCGTGCAGTCGTGCGGCCTCGCGTCCGCTTCAGCGGCGCCTCGCGACCGGCGCCGCCCGGCAGCCGGGCGCCTTTCGCCACTCCGCGGCTACCCCGCGGCCATGTCGGTGGCCGGTTCCGCGCCGGCTCGGCTCAGCTCAGCACTCATGCCAGGAGGACATTCCCCTTCATGCCTACTCTCGACGACCTCAGCCGTATCGCCGAAGCGCCGCTGCACACGTGGCTCGGCGCGTTGATCGTCTCGGTGATCGCGGTGGTGCTGGCCGTGGGCATCCATCGGGTCGGCGCGCGTATCGTGACGCGGCTCGCGCGGCCTTATCCGCTCACCAGCGTGGTGCTGCGCTATATCGACAAGCCGGCGCTATTCATGCTCGTGATCCTCGCGCTGGAGGCAGTGGGCTGGGAAGCGCCCGACACGCTGACCTTCATCACGCCGTTGCGCGACGCCGCCGCAATCGCGCTGATCGGCGCGATCACCTGGCTCTCGGTGCGTTCGGCGGCGGCGATCGGCGAGGCGATCATTCAGGCCCATCCGCTCGATACCGCCGACAACCTCCAGGCGCGCCGCATCCATACCCAGGCGCGCGTGCTCGCGCGTTCGGTGATGTTCGTGATCGTGATCGTCGGCGTGGGCGGCGCATTGATGACGTTCCCCAATGTCCGGCAGATCGGCGCGAGCCTGCTTGCTTCGGCGGGTGTGGCGGGACTGGTCGCCGGTATCGCCGCGCGGCCGGTGCTCGGCAATCTGATCGCCGGCTTGCAGATTGCGCTGTCGCAGCCGATCCGTCTCGATGACGTCGTCGTGATTCAGGGCGAGTGGGGGCGTATCGAGGAAATCACCGGTACGTATGTATCGGTGCGTCTGTGGGATCAACGTCGGTTGATCGTTCCGCTGCAATGGTTTATCGAAAACCCGTTTTCGAACTGGACCCGCAGCAGTTCGCAGATCATCGGCACGGTGTTTCTCTACGTCGACTACCGCATGCCGCTCGCGCCGTTGCGCGAAGAACTCGCGCGCATCGTCGAGGACGCGCCCGAGTGGGATCGCCGCGTGCAGGTGTTGCAGGTGACGGACGGCACCGAGCGCTCGATGCAATTGCGCGCCCTCGTCAGTTCGCTCGATTCCGGCCTGAACTGGGATTTGCGCTGCCGGGTGCGCGAGGGATTGCTCGACTACATTCAGAAGCACTACCCGCAGTACCTGCCGCGGGCGCGCGCGGAAGTGTCGGCGGAACTCGAAGCCGGCAAGGGCGAAGCGCTCGACTGGGTGCCGCGCAGCACGCAGACGCCGGCTGGCAGCACGGCCGCGCACACCGAGGCCGATCCGGTGGCGAGCCGCGCCGCGAGGCCGCCGGCGGGCGAACTGCCGCAGCATGTGAAGGAAAAAATTTGACGGCGGTCTGACGGCGGGCTTGACAGCGATCAGACATGCGGCCAGACAAGCGATCAAACAGGCGATCAAACATGCGGCTTGAGGGCGTTTTGACGGAGGCTTGACAGCAGTCCGGCGGCAGGTTCGATCGCGGCTCTAACCACGGCTTTGACCACGAAACCGCCAGACTGTGGCACGCCGACGCCGATGAATGCAACTGATCGGGCACCAAAGCGGTCGAACCGTCCACTCACTCACGAAGCCGGCGCGGCTTCGCGTGTCTCATCGTGTTTTGGGTTCTCCTCGCGCGATGGCGCACGAGACGAGACATCGCGAAAGACCCGATGATCGATACGCGAGCGCGCCGCGCGAACCAAGGAGGACATGCAACATGGGCCGACTCATCGTCGTGTCGAATCGCGTCGCAACGCCGACGGAAACCAAAGGATCGGCCGGCGGCCTCGCGGTCGGCGTATTCGGTGCGCTGAAAGATGCCGGAGGCGTGTGGTTCGGCTGGAGCGGCGACGTGGTCAGCGAGACCGTCGCCAACGCGGGTCCGACGCTGGAGCAGGACGGCGCGGTGACCTTCGCGACCGTGGGTCTGACGCGCAAGGATTATGACCAGTACTATCGCGGCTTTTCGAACGCGACGCTGTGGCCGGTGTTCCACTACCGCAACGACCTCGCACGCTACGAGCGCGAGGAGTACGCGGGCTACCGGCGCGTCAATGCGTGGCTCGCGCACAAGCTGATCAAGCTGCTCGAACCCGACGACGTGATCTGGATTCACGACTACCATCTGATCCCGTTCGCCGAGGCGCTACGCAACGAGGGCGTGACGAACCGCATCGGCTTCTTCCTGCATATTCCGTTTCCCGCGCCGCAGATCCTGCTCAACATTCCGCCGCATGAAGAACTGGTGAAGTCGCTGTCGTGCTATGACCTGCTGGGCTTCCAGACCGCCACCGACGAACTCGCGTTCAAGGATTACGTCACGCGCCACGCCCGCGGTACGGTGGGCGCGGACGGCGTGGTCGAAGCATTCGGCCGCAAGCTGCGCACCGGCGTGTACCGGATCGGCGTGTTCCCCGACGAAATCGCCGAGCAGGCGAAGCGCTACGAAAGCCGTCAGCACGTGCTCGACCTCAAGCAGAGCCTGGAAGGCCGCAAGCTGATCATGAGCGTCGACCGGCTGGATTATTCGAAGGGGCTCGTCGAGCGGTTCCGCGCCTTCGAGCATCTGCTGGAGCGCTCGCCGGAATGGCGCGGCAACGTCACGCTGGTGCAGATCGCGCCGCCCACGCGCTCGGACGTCGCCACCTACCAGAAGATTCGCCAGGATCTGGAGTACGAAGCAGGGCGCATCAACGGCCGTTACTCGGGACTCGATTACACGCCCATTCGCTATCTGAACCAGCAGTACGACCGCTGGAAGCTGATGTCGCTATTTCGTGAATCTCAGATCGGTTTTGTGACGCCGCTGCACGACGGCATGAACCTGGTCGCGAAGGAATACGTCGCCGCGCAGAATCCCGACGACCCCGGCGTACTGGTGCTGTCGATTTTCGCGGGCGCGGCGGCGGAGCTAACGGGCGCGCTGCTCGTCAATCCACACGACGCAATCGGCATGTGCGAAGCGTTGCAGCGCGCGTTGCAGATGCCGCTCGACGCGCGTCAGCGGCGCCACGAGATCAACATGGCGGCGCTGCGCAAGAACGATCTGGGTGTCTGGCGCGATACCTTCCTGCGCGATCTGCGCAGCGTGCCGGTGCAGAAGCCGGGCAAGGGCGGCGGGCATAAATGACGGCATGTATCGACCAGTGCGTGGCCCGCTCGTCGAGCGGACGTTTCGCCGCGTGTGGGCGCGTAGCGGCGCCACGGAGCGCGCACGCATGCGCGGCTGAACGTCAGGCGGACGCATGTTGACCACATTGGCTGTCGCGGGTTACCGGTCGCTGCGCGAGTTGATCGTGCCGCTCGGCCGCCTGAACGTGATCACAGGCGCCAACGGCAGCGGCAAGTCGAGCGTGTATCGGTCGCTGCGGTTGCTGGCGGAGACGGCGCGCGGCGGGGTGATTACTTCGCTGGCGCGCGAGGGCGGCCTGCCATCCACGTTGTGGGCTGGTCCTGAGCGCTTTTCGCGGGCGGTGCTGGCGGGCGAGTTTCCGGTCGAGGGCACGCGGCGCAACGAGCCTGTGAGTCTGCGGCTAGGCTTTGCCGGCGACCAGTTCGGCTATGCGATCGATCTCGGTCTGCCGGCGCCAGAGCGGCCGTCACCTCCCATTCCCAGCAAGTTCACGCTTGATCCAGTCATCAAGCGTGAATGCATCTGGAGCGGCCCGGTGCTGCGGCCTTCAGCCTTGCTGGTGGACCGGCACGGCCCGGCGTTGCGCACGCGCGATGAGCGTGGCGACTGGCAAACCATTCCGCAACCCGTCGCCAGCTTCGACAGCATGATGACGGAGTTCTCCGATCCACGCACCGCGCCCGAGATGGTCACGGTGCGCGAGCAGATTCGCTCGTGGCGTTTCTACGACCATTTCCGCACCGACGCCGAAGCGCCCGCGCGTCTGCCGCAGATCGGCACGCACACGCCGGTGCTCGCGAACGACGGCGCGGACCTCGCCGCGGCCTTGCAAACCATCCGCGAGATCGGCGACCCGGCTGCGCTCGACGCCGCCATCGACGACGCTTTTCCGGGCTCGCGCCTCGACGTCGCGACCCAGGACGGCCGCTTCGAAGTGGTGATGCAGCAGCATGGCTTGCTGCGAGCGCTGAAAGGCGCGGAGCTGTCCGACGGCACCTTGCGCTACCTGCTGCTGGTCGCGGCGCTGTTGACGCCGCGTCCGCCCGAACTCCTCGTGCTGAACGAACCCGAAACGAGCCTGCATCCGGATTTGCTGCCGGCGCTCGCCCGCCTGATCGCGCAAGCCGCCGCGCATTCGCAGGTGCTGGTGGTGTCGCACGCGGCGCGGCTGATCGCGTCGCTCGAGCGCGAGGAGGCGAGCCAGTCGATCGTGCTGGAGAAGCACTTCGGCGCGACCCGTATCGCCGACCCGGACGATCGCGATCTGCCGCCGTGGAAATGGCCGGCGAGATAACCGCACAATCGTTTCGGCAGCGGGCCGCATGTAAGCTGGATGTAACAGCGCCGAGAAAATGCAAGATTGGCGGTTTTTTGTTGTCCCGTAGTGAATAATGCATCGATGCCGGTCCTGCATCGCGCCCGAGCGCGACCATTGCATTGATCGGAGGTATCGGCGCTGACATACGCAGCGCCGCTGACGTGCACCGCCCAAGGCGCAAGCCGTCAGCTTACGGAGACACAATATGAAGATTGCGCAGATCGCCCCTCTGACCGAATCGGTGCCGCCGAAGCTTTACGGCGGCACGGAGCGCGTCGTGTCGTACATCACCGAGGCGCTGGTCGAACTCGGCCATGACGTGACGCTGTTCGCAAGCGGCGATTCCGTGACCAGCGCGAAGCTCGAAGCCGTCTGGCCGCGCGCGCTGCGGCTCGACCCGGGCATTCGCGATCGCGTCGCGCCCCATATGCTGTTGATGGAACTGGTGCGCCGCCAGGCCGAAGACTTCGACGTTCTGCATTTTCACCTCGACTATTACTCGTTCTCGGTTTTCAAGCGTCAGGAAACGCCGTTCGTGACGACCATGCACGGCCGGCTCGACTTGCCGGAGCAACAGCCGGTATTCGACACCTTCAACACGGCGCCCGTGATCTCGATTTCGAACGCGCAGCGCCATCCGCTGCCGCAGGCCAAGTGGCTGACCACCGTGTATCACGGCTTGCCTGAGCAGCTCTATACGCCGCAGCCGGTCGAGCAGAAGTACCTGGCGTTTCTCGGCCGGATTTCGCCGGAAAAGCGGGTCGACACGGCGATCCGGATTGCCGGCCGCTGCGGTATGCCGATTCGCATTGCGGCGAAGGTGGACGCGGCCGACCGCGAATATTTCGAACGCGACATCCGTCCGTTGCTGGATTTGCCCTATGTGGAGTTCATCGGCGAGATTGCGGATCATCAGAAGGCCGAGTTCCTGTCCGGTGCGCACGCGTTGCTGTTTCCGATCGACTGGCCCGAGCCGTTCGGTCTCGTGATGATCGAAGCAATGGCATGCGGCACGCCGGTGATCGCGTTCAACCGCGGCTCGGTGCCGGAAGTGCTGGAAGACGGCGTGACGGGCTATATCGTGGAGGACGAGATCGGCGCCGTGGCGGCGGTCAATCGTCTGCACAAGATGCCGCGTGCGGGTGTGCGGCAGCGCTTCGAGGAGCGCTTCACGTCGCACCGCATGGCTCAACAGTATGTGAACGCGTATCAGTCGGTGATTCGCGCGCAGAAGCGTTCGCGCTTCAAGGTGATCGATACGTCGGGAAGCTGATCCGAAGGGATTCAGCCAACGCGGCGGGATAAAAAGAGCGGCGATGCGTGGTGCGCATCGCCGCTCTTTATTGCCGCATCACGCGGAACAGCGAGGCGCTGCGGACGGTCGGGACTTCTGCGTCAGGCCATGCGGTACGCCTGCGCTGAACCTCGGCCCACAAAAGCTCACCGGCGCGGCGCGTGCCGCGTTGTTTGCAATGCACAGGCGGTCCGCGTGGGATTGCGTCTGATCCGGCCACCGCTGCTCACGGAACCCGGCGGATCAGACGCACACCCCGCAGACCGGCAATCGGACCGCGCGCGTTAGATCTTCAGACGCGAGACCTTGGTGCCTTGCAGTGATACATCGGCCATCAGGCCGGCATTGGTGAGCACGAACACCTCGACCGGCGCCGTTGCCGTGTTGGTGTCGATCGCGCCGTTTGCGCCCATCTTCACCAACGCGACCGAGGCGTCGCCGCCCGCCGACCAGCCGTCGGCATTGCGGAATTTATCCAGTGCATCCTGCGTCATGAACAGGAAGATGATCGCCTTGGATTGCGCACCTGCCTGAAAGCCGAACGAACCGGAAATCGTGCTGTAGTAGCCGACCGTGCCGCCGCCGACCCGCAGCGAGCCTTCGCCGTACTGACCGCCGACGATAAAGCCCACCTGAAGCACCGACGGGAAAACGAGAACGCCGCGCGCCTTCGAGACCAGTTCGCGCGAGCCTTGCACGGTCGTGAAGAGCCGCGACATGGTGCCTTCGACGCTAGCGTCGATCGACTGGCGTTTGGATGCGTCGGTGGCGGGTGTGTCAGGGTTGCCTTTGTTCGTCGTACAACCAGCGAGTGCAAGGCCTCCGAAAGCGAGCGCAGCGGTAGTCTTCAACATGAAGTTTCGTCTTTGCATCGTTTTTCTCCGTCATGGTTCCGGGGCGCAACCTCATTTGATATTGCCGGGTTGCCTTTGAGTTATATCACACGCAAGCACAAATGGCGCGCTTCCTTGGCAGGCCAAGAGCCTTGTGTGACGGGGGTTTCGGGCAAATCGTAAGACGTCGTGCTGTAATTTTGACTGCTGCGCAAGCCTGCGGCGTAGCCGCGCGCGCCGCGCGTTGGAATGGTTCCGGGGAAATCGTGCCTGATTTGATTGGGCTCAATGGAAGGGTACGCGTGAGCGCATCGACGGATCATTTTTACCGATTTTTCGCCGGGCGTATAAGCGTTGCAATCCAACTGAAAGTGTTGCTTCGACGCCGCAGATCTGATGCCGGATCGGATGAGCACTTTCATCCGTGATTCGCCGGACTTTTGACCGCAGGCGGACGCCGCAATACGCGACGCACCATGCCGATCAACATGCCGAGCAGGAACAGCGTCACGGCCGGCACGATCCAGTAGCCGACGAATGCATGCCAGAGGTAAGCCAGCAGCGTAGCGCGGCGCACGCTGTATTCATTGCGGGCGTCCTGTTGACGCGCCGCGTTCGCGGCCAGCACCTCGCTTGGGCAGCCTGCGGCTTGCGCCTCATCGGGCTTGCCGCGGCAGCGCGCAGGGGCGCCGGCGGCGCGTTGTGCGTCGGTGAAATTCCAGCTGGTGAGCGCGCGGTCGAGGTCGACGGCGTTGTACGCCATTTCCTCGCGAATCTCGCTCACCGCCACGATCGCCACGGGCACCGCCCAGAATATGATGACGACCAGCCACCGCCTCAGCCAGCGGTTTTTATGCTTCGATACCATCCTTGCCTCCGATGGATGCTCTGCAGCACCAACGACAAGATGGCGGCCCGTCTAATGTTGTATATGGGGGTGGGCCGTCTCCGCAGCCATCATAGAAGAAAAATGGCGCGTTCGGGCGGGTGGACAGTGAAGGGCGGGGCGGGAGGCAGGCAAACAGCGCGCCGGATACGGCGTCGCTGTGTTCGAACGGAAAGCGCTCGTGCGCCGCGCTCGTCGCGTGGCGCCGATTCGCTATGTTTGACTTGCTGTGATCACTTGGACGGCGCGGACGACAGGCAGCTCTTCATGAACGCCTTGCGGTCATCACCCTTCTTGTCGGTGGCTTGCGTGTTGCACGCCTTCATCTTGTCCTGCTGGCTCATCGGCGCGGCGGCGGCCGGCTTGGCGGACAGGCAGGTCTTCATGAATGCCTTGCGGTCGTCGCCCTTCTTGTCGCCGGCCTGCTTGTTACAGTCGGCCATTTTCGTTTGCTGGCTGTTCTCCGCGAACACCGGCGAAACGAGGACAGCGCCCAGCACCAGCGTAGCGATAGCGGATTGGATTTTCATGTGACACTCCATCGGTGGTGAAAACGTTTTTGGTCGTTCATGCGCGCGGGCGTCAACGGTATCCAGGACCCTCGGCACGTCCATTATGGCAAATGCTGTCTGCCAGAACGGCCAAAACAGCAATCCGGTTGACACGCGCTCACGCTGGTTTTCCCCTACGTAGCAGGGATTCGCGCCGGATTGGAGAATGAAAGGGCAATGGCGGCCATGTCGAATTATGTTATGCATTCCAGATTAATTGCATAAGGCGAATTCAAACGAATCAGCACGGCATCATTCGACAGAATGAATCTGGAAATTCAAACATGCTTTGTGCATTGCTGCAGGTGCAATTGAATAGTAAATCGGCATGAAATTCTGTATCCCGATATATGGGTAATATTGACCGCGATGCATGCCGCGGTTGCGTCGCTGGTCCACTTCCCCGCACCGTCCCAAGGAGGCTCTCCATGCACTATCTGTTGATATATGACCTGGTGTCCGACTACCTGGAACGGCGTGCCGTATACCGCGATGAGCATCTGAAGCTCGCGTGGGCCGCCGCGGAGCGCGGCGAGCTGTTGCTGGGCGGGGCGTTGACCGAGCCCACCGACACCGCTGTTCTGCTCTTTCAGAGCGACTCTCCCGCAGTCGCCGAAGCCTTTGCCCAAGCCGATCCCTATGTGCTCTCCGGTCTCGTGACGCGCTGGCGCGTGCGTGAATGGACGACGGTGGTCGGCGAGGGCGCGGCAAAGCCGGTACGTTGAAACCCAATCGAGCGGGTCGTATCGCAGACGCGCTGAGCCGCGCAGTCAGTCGGCGGGTGGCGCGCTGCGTTCGCCGCGTCGCACAGGCCGATGTCCACGCGCTCACGTACCGCGCATAGTCTTTCCGGGCGCGGCTTCCCCACGCCTGTTCCTCACAAAGCCGCAAGCGAAATGCATCGAAATATCGAGTCGAGGAGATCGCCGATTCATTAAAGCCTATTCACGCGTGATGCCTAAATGTTGTGCGCTGCAATAGCGTCGTTTTGTGCCCGGAAGCGACAGGAGTTCTGTGACGGTAATGCGAGAAAAGACGCAGCAAAAAGGACAAGATTGTTTCTATCCGTAACACTTGTCTCACTCATATTCACGGAAACCCTGGGGATGGTATGCTTCGTGCACAAATTCTCCCATGCACGAGTGAGACCACGTTTTGTGCTTCGCAATAGGGATAAGCCGCACTAAGAAAGGGCGGGTTTGACCAGCTGACAGAACGTACAAAACATATTTGTGCAACCGCGGGCTGCACACGAATCGTGAAAGTTGAATTCGTGGCGTCCCAAAGCCGCGGCCCGGCCAGGCTGCGTGGAGAAAACCCAATGTTTTTCGATGAGCTAAGCAATGACGAATGGGCGCTGCTGGCAGCGCTTGTCTCAGACGAGCCGGCCGTCCGTTTAAACCGGCGTGGCCGGCCTCGCGCCGAACCGCGCATCGTGGCGAACGCCGTCCTGTGGATTCTCACAACCGGTGAACCCTGGTCGAAACTGCCCGGCCGTTACCCGTCGGGTCCCACTTGCCGGCGCCGCTTTGAAGAGTGGCAATTGAACGGCACGCTGCTGGAGATGGTTCGGCTGTTGTCGCAAACCGGTCGCACTTTTGCGTACGTCCCTCAACCGGCGCCGCCCGTCGCGGCCAAACCCGCCGCACCGGTAGCGGAAAGCCCCCGCACGCGCGACGAGAATCTGCGTGGCGTGTCGTGGAGAAGTCCCGAGTCGTGGCAGGCGCCCGGTATGTCGAGCAGCCTCGCCAACTGGCGTTCGGCCGATCCGATTGCCGACATGACGCGGCAGTTGTCCGGGGTTGCTAATGGAACTTCAAACGGAGTTTCAGGCGCGGTTTCAAGCGGACTTTCAAGCGGTGCGGCGAACGGCATGACGAACGTCTCGCCAGTGTCGCGCGCACCGGCGTCGCACGGTGCAGCGCCTGCGCGGTATGTCGCGCGCGCAGAACTGCCTCGCGCGGACGAAGCGGGCGCGGTGAATGCGGCCATGCACGGTTTGAACTCCGCCATCGCGTCGGCGCGCGGCACGCCCGCGCCCGATGATCGGCGCAGTCCGCTGTCGATGAGTCTCGCGCCTCGCGGCACGGAAATCGCCGACCGCGGCTATGTGATCTATGTCTCGGCTGAGCGGGTGCCGAACGCCATGTATCGCGCATGGGCGGAAATCATGAAGGACGGCAAACGCGTCGAGCGTTCCGGCCTCGTCGGCCCGCGTTTTGAGGATGCGCAAGCGGCAGAGCACTACGCGCTGGACTGGGCGCGCCAGTGGATCGACCGTGAATGCCTCACGCTGGCAGCGGCAGCTGAATCAGCAGCATCGGCGCATGCGTCAGCGAACCCGGCGCACGCCGCGGCTCGTCCGTTGCCAGCCCTGCGCCATGTGCCGGAGCCGGTCGCGGTCAATCACGGCGCGCCTTTGCATGGACCGCTGAACGCGTTCCGTGGCCCCTTGCGCCGTTATCCCGGCGAACCGGCGGCTGTCAACGCAGCAACCGAGAGCAGTGCATCAGACCGTTTTCCGTCGTACACAGAACTCATCTCCCACGCGGGATGAGCGCGGCGGCTAGCACGGCATTTCCCCGCGGCCGGTAGGAGCAACCGCCGCAGGTTCCCGCTTCATTCGTTGTGATTCAATGGTGATGTCAGCAGGACGCCATTCCTGACGCCCTGGATTGACGTGCGTTACTGGCGTCCGTAGGTGTCGTCGAAGCGCACGATATCGTCTTCGCCGAGATATGAACCGGACTGGACCTCGATCATTTCGAGCGGCATCTTGCCGGGGTTTTCCAGCCGGTGGGTGACGCCCAGTGGAATATAGGCCGATTCGTTTTCGGAGACGATAAAGCGCTCTTCACCGCGCGTGACGAGCGCCGTGCCGCGCACGACGATCCAATGTTCGGCGCGGTGATGATGCATCTGCAGCGAGAGCCGCGCGCCCGGCTTCACCACGATCCGTTTGACCTGGAAGCGCTCGCCGGTGTCGACCGAATCGTAGTTGCCCCACGGGCGGTGCACCTTGCGATGATTGGCCGCCTCCAGTCCGCCGTCGTTGCGAATCCGTCCCACGATCTTCTTGACGTCCTGCACGCGCGACTTGTCGGCTACCAGAATGGCGTCGGCCGTTTCAACCACCACGAGATCCTGCGTGCCCACGCAGGCAATCAGGCGTCCTTCCGAATGCGCGAAGGTCGAGGCGGCGCCTTCGAACATCACACGTCCACGCCCTACGTTCTGATCGGCGTCCTTGTCCGAGATGTCCCAGATCGCGTCCCACGAACCCACGTCGGACCAGCCCGCCTGCAAAGGCACGACGATGCCCGAGGCCGCGCTCTGATCGTTGCCGAGCTGTTCCATCACCGCGTAGTCGATCGAATTCGACGGTGACGCGCTGAACGCGTCGCGTTGCAGACGGAAGAAGTCGCCGTCCGCCTTGCCGCCCGCGAAGGCCGCGTCGCAGGCTTCATAAATGGCCGGCTGGAAATGGCGGATCGCCTTCAGCCAGGTGGACGCACGCATGATGAAGATGCCGCTATTCCACCAGTACTCCTGCGATTCGATATAACGCTGCGCCAACTCCAGATGCGGCTTCTCGACGAAGCGATCGAGCTTGTGTGCGCCGATCTTACCGATGGTTTCGACACCCGCGTCCTGTGCATCATTAGTCGTGCCAAGCGCCGCGCCGATACGAATGTAGCCATAGCCCGTTTCCGCGCGCGTCGGCACGATACCCATCGTGACGATATGACCAGCTGCCGCGTGCTGCACGCCGGTCGCCACTGCCGCATGAAATCCGTCAATATCCGTGACAGCGTGATCGGCGGGCATGACCACCATGATGCCGTCTTCGTCCTGCGCGGCGACGGAGAGGGCGGCCACCGTGAGCGCCGGCGCCGTGTCGCGTCCGGCGGGCTCGAGAATCAGTCGGGTCGGCTTGCCGCTCGTGCGCAGTTGCTCGGCGGTCGTGAAGCGCTGGTCTTCATTAGCCACCACGACGAGTTGCTCGGTAAGCGGATAGCCGGCTTCAAGTCCGTCGAGACGGCGCGTGGTGGATTGCAGCAGCGAATCTTCGCCGAGCAGGCCGATGAGCTGCTTCGGGTGCTGTTCGCGCGACATCGGCCACAACCGCGTGCCGGAGCCGCCTGCCAGAATCACGGGATGAACCTTGAGCTTGACGTTCAGGGACTTGACTTGCGTAGACCGGGTGTCGGCGGGCGTGGCCGTAACCGGAGCTGTCATGATGGACTCCTCGAGGCTGGGTGAATGCGTCGAGTTTTATCACGAACTCAGGAATCAATAAAAGCGCGTTAAATAGAAACTATATAAAGCGCCCAATAAATTTATCCATTTCGTGAAAAAAAATGTCCGGATAATTTTTTAAAAAGAAAAATTACCCGAAAAAAATCCCGCACCATTTTTTTATCGTCATTCATGCCGCAGAATGACGACAGAAGGCGCTGCGTAAGCTTCGTAGGAAAACGCTCAGAAAGCGCGAAATTGGCTCGTATGAACGCTTGCCGGGCATCAGTCAAACACCAAATCCGGTAAGAATTGCCGAACAA
This sequence comes from Paraburkholderia sp. RL17-381-BIF-C, assembly GCF_046026435.1. NCBI lineage: Bacteria > Pseudomonadati > Pseudomonadota > Betaproteobacteria > Burkholderiales > Burkholderiaceae > Paraburkholderia > Paraburkholderia sp. RL17-381-BIF-C. The sequence continues at coordinate 96,118 of NZ_JARESX010000015.1, forward strand.
AATTGAGAAAAAATGCTGGAATTTTGACCGATACAATTTGAGATATTTGCGGTCTTGCGGCGGGAATTTTAATATCGCTTTATCTATACCTGTACAAGGGTATTCACTCATTCCGACACGCGTTTCCCAATCCGGCCGTGTAGACGGTTTTTCGAACGGGAAACAGAAGGGCAATTAGCACGGCTTCAAATAGTTTCGCGTCGCGCATGAATTTGCATGACGCGCATACCGGCGTTGTGCGTCCCGTCGCCGGACCGGATTTCAATCAACCAACGGATGGCACTTGACTGACGAACTGAGGGGCAGCGCATGCTGAGCGTTCTATCGAGAATCATCGACATCGCCATGGTCGCGCTCGGCGCCGCCATCGCGGCGGCCGTGCACAGCGGGAAAGTGGTGTGGCTGGACGATATGCAAAGCGTCTCGCTCGCGTTCGACTGTCTGCTGGTGGTGGTGTTTTTCCCCGCGCTCGGGATCTATCAGTCATGGCGCGGCAAGCCGCTGTATGACATGCTGAGCCGCGTCGCGGGCGGCTGGCTGCTGGTGGAAATCACCGGCGTGCTGATCAGCTTCAGCCTGCACCGCTCGGACAGCCTGTCGCGGCTGTGGCTCGTTTATTGGGCCGTGGCGACCATCGTGCTCCTGATCGTCACCAAGGTGATCGTCTATTCGATTCTGCGCGGACTGCGCCGCGAGGGCTTCAATCAGCGCGCGGTGGCGATTGTCGGTGGCGCGCCGTATGGGCGCTTTCTGATCCAGCAGATGCGCAGCCGTCCGGAGGCTGGGTTCAGCCCGGTCGTGGTGTTCGACGAGGACGGCACGATCAATCCGTATGAGGACCCGGATGCGGGCGAGGCGATCGAAGGCGTGCCGGTCGAGCGCGACTATCAACGCATGCTGCACCTCGTGCGCCAGCGCGCGATCCGCGAACTGTGGCTCGCGCTGCCGATCTCGAAGGAGAAAGCGATCCATCGCTTCGTGATGGACCTGCGCAACGACTTCGTGAATATCCGCTTCATTCCGGACGTGCGCAGCCTCACGCTCTTCAATCAGCCGATGGTCGATCTACTCGGCGTGCCGGCGATCAACCTGGCCGCCTCGCCGATCACCGATCTGCGCGTGCTGCCCAAGCGCGTGTTCGACCGTCTGTTCGCGCTCGCCGCGTTGACCGCGCTCGCGCCGGTCATGCTGGTGATCGCCGCCGCGGTGAAGCTGAACTCGCCCGGTCCCGTGTTCTTCCGGCAGAAGCGCAAAGGCATCGACGGCAATCAGTTCGAGATCTACAAGTTCCGCTCGATGCGCGTGCACAAGGAAGAGGTTGGCAAGATCACCCAGGCTACGCGGCGCGATCCGCGCATCACCGCGGTCGGCGCGTTCTTGCGGCGCACGAGCCTCGACGAGCTGCCGCAGTTCATCAACGTGCTGCGCGGCGAGATGTCGGTGGTCGGCCCGCGTCCGCATGCGCTCGAACACGACGACATCTACAAGGATCTGGTGAAGGGCTACATGCACCGCTACCGGATCAAGCCGGGCATTACCGGTTGGGCACAGATCAACGGCTATCGCGGCGAAACCGATCGCATCGAAAAGATGATGGGCCGCGTCAAGCTCGATCTGTACTACATGCAGCACTGGACCTTCTGGCTCGACATCAAGATCGTCGTGCTGACGCTGTGGAAGGGCTTCGTGGGCAGCAACGCATATTGACCCGCTGATTACCCGCTCATTGCACGCTTATTGAGCCTTAGCCGCGCAATGCATCGCGCGAGCGCATTCCTGAATCAACTCCATTTTCGAGGTGTAATACATGAACCTGACGATCATCGGTAGTGGCTACGTGGGCCTCGTGACGGGCGCGTGTCTGGCCGACATCGGCCACGATGTGTTCTGTCTCGACGTCGATCAGCGCAAGATCGACGTGCTCAACAACGGCGGTGTGCCGATCCATGAACCGGGTCTGCAGGAGATCATCGCGCGCAATCGCAAGGCCGGCCGTCTGAAGTTCTCGACCGACGTCGAAGCGGCCGTCGCGCACGGCGATATCCAGTTCATCGCGGTCGGCACGCCCTCCGACGAGGACGGTTCCGCCGACCTGCAATACGTGCTGGCCGCCGCGCGCAATATTGGCCGATATATGACGGGCTTCAAGGTGATCGTCGACAAATCGACGGTGCCGGTCGGCACCGCCTCGCGCGTGCGTGAGGTGATCGCCGCCGAGCTGGCCGAACGCAATGCCGCGCACATGTTCTCGGTGGTGTCGAATCCCGAGTTCCTGAAAGAGGGCGCGGCGGTGGAAGACTTCACGCGGCCCGATCGCATCGTGCTCGGTTGCGACGAAGACGTGCCCGGCGAGAAAGCGCGCGAACTGATGAAGCGCCTCTACGCGCCGTTCAACCGCAATCGTGAACGCACGCTGTACATGGACGTGCGCTCGGCCGAATTCACCAAATACGCGGCCAACGCCATGCTGGCCACGCGTATTTCGTACATGAACGAGCTCGCGAATCTGGCCGACCGCGTCGGCGCGGATATCGAGGCGGTGCGCCGCGGCATCGGTTCCGATCCGCGCATCGGTTACGACTTCCTGTATGCCGGTTGCGGCTACGGCGGTTCGTGCTTTCCGAAAGACGTGCAGGCGCTGATCCGCACGGCCGCGGACCACAAGGCGAATTTGCGCATTCTCGAAGCGGTCGAAGCGGTCAACGACACGCAGAAGAAAGTGCTCGCGCACAAGATCGTCTCGCGTCTGGGCGAAGACCTGTCGGACCGCACCTTCGGCGTATGGGGCCTAGCCTTCAAGCCGAATACCGACGACATGCGCGAAGCGCCGAGCCGTCCGCTGATCGCCGAACTGCTGCGCCGCGGCGCTCGCGTGAAGGCGTATGACCCGGTCGCGATCGACGAATCGAAGCGTGTGTTCGCGCTCGATCTGAAGGACGTGCCGCAGCAGCACGCGCGCCTCGAATTCGTGAAGGAAGAGATGGATGCGGCCGTTGGCGCCGACGCGCTGGTGATCCTCACCGAGTGGAAGGTGTTCAAGAGCCCGGACTTCGATTCGCTCAAACGGATTCTCAAGACGCCGCTGATTTTCGACGGCCGCAACCTGTACGAACCGGACGCGCTGCTCGAACTCGGCATCGAGTATCAGGCGATCGGCCGTCAGCACGCGCTGCGCAACGCACCGGCGAAGGTCGGCGCAAACGGCTTGCCGCTCGCGCGCTCGGAAGCGGCGGAAACGCCGGATACGGCCGAAGCCGGCCGCTGATCCGGTTCAGACGCACGGATACGCCGTCACCACGCGCCTCATCACGGAGCCTGCCATGTTTGCCAACGTTCTGATCGTTTGCCACGCCAACGTGTGCCGTTCGCCTGCCGCGGAAATGCTGTTCAAGGCCCGGCAACGCGCGGCGTCGCGTTCGCATTCGGCGCCGATCGCGTTTCATTCGGCCGGCCTGCGCGCGGTGAACGGCCACGGCATGGACCCTGTGATGCGGCGCCTGCTCGACGAGCAGGGCGTCGCCTCGGGCATCCACTACTCACGGCGTCTGAACCGGCAACTCGTGCGCAACGCCGATCTGGTGCTGGTCACCGAGCGCGCGCAGGTGAGCGACGTCGAAGCGCTCGATCCGGCCTCGCGCGGCAAGGTCTATCCGCTCGGCAAGTGGGAAGCGGATTCCGACGTCGCCGATCCGCATGGCGGTGCGGAAACCGCTTATAGGGAGAGTCTCGTGCTCATCGAACATCTGGTCATGGGATGGCTGAAAAAAATATGCTGATGAAAAAACTCGCTGCACACTCGTTCGCGAACGGCAAGTACACGAATTTCAAGTCGAACCTTGCCGCCACGCTTTTGCTGACGTCCTTTCTGTCGGCCTGCGCCACGGCACCTGGCAATTACCTCGACACCTCCCGTCTGAAAGACGATGGCCAGCACGACAGTCAACCCGCCGAGACCTATCCGGTCCATGTGATCGACGCCGCCGTCGTGACCGCGCAGGCGCAAGCCGCCGCCGCGAAGACGCAGGTGCTGCCGCCCTCGACGCTGAGCGACCCGTCGCAGTACGTGTACCGCCTGTCGCCGCAGGACATTCTCGGCATCACCGTGTGGGACCACCCTGAACTGACCACGCCACAGGGCAGCACGCTGTCGGCGGGCGGCAACACCACGCAGTCGGTCGGCGGCGCCTTGCAGCAGCCGTATACGGCCGCGCTGCCGGGCCAGGCCGACCCGTACGGCCAGACCATCGCCGCCGACGGCACGATCTTCTTCCCGTTCGTCGGCCGCATCCGGGCCGCCGGCAAAACCGTCGGCGAGGTGCGCGATCAGTTGAGCGCCGGCCTCGTGCGCTATATCCGCAATCCGCAAGTCGACGTGCGCGTGCTGTCGTACCGCGGCCAGAAGGTGCAGGTGACCGGCGAAGTGAAGACGCCGGGCCCGCTTGCCATGAGCGACGTGCCGCTCACGCTGGTCGACGCGATCACCCGTTCGGGCGGCACGAATGCGGACGCCGACATTCAGCGCGTACGTCTCACGCGCAACAACAAACTCTATGTGCTCGACGCCGACCGCATGCTCGATCGCGGCGACACCACGCAGAACGTGATGCTGCAAAACGGCGACGTGATCAACGTGCCGGACCGCACCGACAGCCGCGTGTTCGTGATGGGTGAGGTGAAGACGCCGATCCAGTTGCCGATCATCAAAGGTCGCATGACGATCGCCGATGCGCTCACGCAAGGCGGCGGCATTCTCGACACGGACGCCAATCCGCGCCAGATCTTCGTGATGCGCGGCATGAAAGACCATCCGACCACGCCGGATGTCTACCGCCTCGACATGACGCAACCGGACGCCATCATGCTGTCCTCGCAGTTCCAGTTGCACCCGCTGGATGTCGTGTACGTGGGCACCGCTGCGTCGACCACCTTCAACCGTGTGTTGCAGCAGGTGTTGCCGAGTGTGCAGACGTTGTTCTACCTGAAACAGCTGACGCGCTAATCGTCTGAGCCGTCGTCAGGCCCGCGCCGCGCCGTCCTTCAGGGACGCGGCGCGGGACCGAAGCAAATGCCGATGTAACCGATACGGGAAGCGAACTGTGAGCAACCAAATCTCTCCACACATGGCCGGTCCGATCAAGACCGAAGAAGAGGACGTCGTCCTCGGACAACTGGTCCAGGTGATCCTCGACGACATCTGGTGGCTCATCGCCATTGCCGCCGTGATCGTCGCGATCGCGGGCGCGTACTGTTTCCTCGCCAAGCCGATCTATTCCGCCGATGCGCACGTGCGAGTCGAGCAGTCCGACAACACGTCGCAGGCGCTCACGCAGACGCAGACAGGTGCCGCGATCACCACCGGCTCGACCTCGCTGCCCACCGACGCGGAAATCGAAATCATCAAGAGCCGCGGCGTGGTCGGCCCGGTCGTGCAGCAACTGAAGCTGAACTTCAGCGTCACGCCGAAAACGCTGCCGCTCCTCGGCAGCATCGCCGCGCGCATGGCGACGCCGGGTCAGCCGGCGCGTCCGTGGCTGGGTCTGTCGTCGTACGCATGGGGCGGTGAAGAGGCCGACGTCGATTCGATCGACGTGGTGCCCGCGCTGGAAGGCCAGAAGCTCACCATGAAGGTGATCGACGACCAGCACTACGAACTGTATGCGGCAAACGGCGCGCTGTTGCTGCGCGGCCTCGTCGGCCAGCAGGAGCAGGGCGGCGGCGTGACCATGATGGTCAACAAACTGGTGGCGCGCCCGGGCGAGGAATTCACGGTGATGCGCGCCAACGACCTCGACGCGATCTCCGCGTTCCAGTCGGCCATCACGGTGCAGGAGCAGGGTAAGCAAACCGGCGTGATCCAGATCTCGCTGGAAGACAAGAGCCCCGAACATGCAGCGCTGGTGGCCAATGCGCTGGCCGAGTCGTATGTGCGCCAGCACGTGCTGAACAAGCAGGCCGACGCGAGCAAGATGCTCGACTTCCTGAAGAGTGAAGAGCCGCGCCTGAAGTCCGATCTCGAACGCGCCGAGGCCGCCTTGACCGCGTATCAACGTCAGTCCGGCTCGATCAACGCGAGCGACGAGGCCAAGGTCTATCTCGAAGGCAGCGTGCAGTACGAGCAGCAGATCGCCGGCTTGCGCCTGCAGATGGCGCAGCTCACCGAGCGTTACGGGGACGATCACCCGATGCTCGTCGCCGCGCGTGCGCAGATGGCCGAATTGCAGGCGCAACGCACCAAATACGCCGACCGCTTCCGCGATCTGCCGGCCACCGAAGTGAAGGCCGTGCAGTTGCAGCGCGACGCGAAGGTGGCCGAAGACATCTACGTGCTGCTGCTCAACCGCGTGCAGGAACTGTCGGTGCAGAAGGCCGGCACCGGCGGCAACGTGCATATCGTCGACGTCGCGCTGCGTCCGGGCGTGCCGGTCAAGCCGAAGAAGGCGCTGATCCTGTCGGCGGCGGTGATTCTCGGGCTGATCGCGGGCACGGGTTTCGTGTTCCTGCGCCGCAATATGTTCAAGGGCATCGACGACCCGGATCACATCGAGCGCGCATTCCATCTGCCGGTGTTCGGCCTCGTGCCGCAGAGCGCCGAACAGGCCGTGCTCGAGACCAGCTTCCAGCGCGGCGGCGAACGCCTGCGCTCCGTGCTCGCGAATGCGCGGCCCAAGGACGTCACGGTGGAAAGCCTGCGCAGCCTGCGCACCTCCATGCAGTTCACCATGATGGACGCGAAGAACCGCATCGTCATGCTGACGGGTCCGATGGCCGGAGTCGGCAAGAGCTTCCTGACGGTCAACCTCGCCGTGCTGCTCGCGAATTCGGGCAAGCGCGTGCTGATGATCGATGGCGACATGCGCCGCGGCGTGCTGGAACGCTATCTGGGCGGCGTGCCGGATAACGGCCTGTCCGAATTGCTGAGCGGCCAGATCTCGCTGGAAGAAGCGATCCGCAGCTCGAACGTCGACGGCCTGAGCTTCATCTCGTGCGGCCGCCGTCCGCCCAATCCGTCGGAACTGCTGATGTCGCCGCGCCTGCCGCAATACCTCGACGGTCTCGCCAAACGCTACGACGTGATCATGATCGACACGCCGCCGGTGCTGGCCGTGACTGATGCGTCGATTATCGGCGCGTATGCCGGTTCGACCTTCTTCGTGATGCGCTCGGGCGTACACAGCGAAGGCGAGATCGCGGACGCGTTGAAGCGTCTGCGCGCGGCCGGCGTGCACGTGCAGGGCGGCATTTTCAACGGCATGCCGGCCCGCTCGCGCGGCGGCTACGACCGGGGCTACGCGGCGGCTCAGGAATACCTGAGCACTTGAGCCGGATGCGTTTCGGGATGCAACTCGAACCTCGCGCAACGACGTTAATAAAGGACATCACGATGAAAGTGACGGTACTGGTTCCGACTTATCGACGCCCGGCCGATCTGGCGCGCTGCCTCGCCGCGCTGCAACGGCAGTCGCGTCTGCCGGACGAAGTAGTGGTGGTGGCGCGCTCCGACGACGAAGCGACCCACGCCTGCCTGCGCGACCCGGCCGTGCCGGGCGCGTTGCCGCTCTCGGTGGCGCTGGTCGAGGTGCCCGGCCAGGTCGCGGCGCTGAATCGCGGGCTGGACGCGGCCAAAGGCGACGTGATCGCGATCACCGACGACGACGCCGCGCCGCACGCCGACTGGGTCGAACGCATTGCGGCCGCGTTCGCGAGCGATGCGCGCCTCGGCGCACTCGGCGGGCGCGACTGGGTGCACGAGAAAGGCCGCGTGCTCGACGGCGAGCGGCCGCTGGTGGGCAAGGTCACGGCGCACGGCAAGATTATCGGCAATCATCATCTCGGCGTGGGCGGTGCGCGCGAAGTGGACATTCTGAAGGGCGCGAACATGAGCTACCGCCGCGAGGCGGTGCGCACCATCCGCTTCGACGCGCGCCTGCGCGGCGCGGGCGCACAGGTTCACAACGACATGGCGTTCAGCCTGGCAGTGAGGAACGCCGGCTGGAAGCTGATGTACGACCCGCGCGTGGCGGTCGATCACTTTCCCGCCGAGCGTTTCGACGACGACCGGCGCGACGCGCAAACCATGGCGGCCTTGCGCAACGCCGCGTTCAACTTCCATCTGATCCTGCGCGACCAGTTGCCGCCGCTGCACCGCGAGACCGCGTGGTGGTGGTGGACGCTGGTCGGCACGCGAGTTTATCCAGGGCTCACGCACGCGGCGCTCGCGCTGCTCTCGAAGCAGGCGGGCCTGAAGCTCACGCGCTGGCGAGCCGTGCGCACCGGCGCGCACGAAGCGCGCCGCGCCCTGTCCCGCGCCGCGTGAGCACGACACCGCGCCGCACGTCCCGCACGTTCGCGCATCGGCGCACGGCCCGCATCAGGGCCGCCGATGCCCCTTTCCACCGGCAGAGCGGAGTGTCTGCATGAGTACGAAAGTTCACGTTCATCTGTTTTACGGCGCCGACCCGCGCTTTTATCGACAGGGCGACGACATTGGTTGTCTGTACGGCTATCACCACGCGGAATCCGACGCGTTCAAACTCACCTATTCGCAGGACGCCCGCGAAGGCAAACCGGTGCGCCTGTTGCGCCGTGCGCTGAAGGCGGCGCTCGGCTTCGACTTCATTCATACGTGGCGTAACCGCGCCGAGATGCTGCGCTCGGACGTGATCTGGACGCACACCGAACAGGAATGGCTCTCGGCGGCGCTCATGCTGCTGCTGAGCGGCCGCAAGGCCGGCGCCGATCACGGCCCCTTGCTGCTCGCGCAAAGCGTGTGGCTGCTCGATAAATGGCCTTCTTACGGCATGCTGCGCAGTTGGCTGTATCGCAAGCTGATGACGCGCGCCGATCAGCTCACCACGCTCGCGAGCGAAAACGCCGGGCTGTGCCAGCGTTACTTCGATCGCGACGCCAAGGCGTTGCTGTACGGTCTGAATACGCGCGATTTCCCGGTCAAGACGCCCACCGAATGGACGCCGCACACGCCGATCCGCATCGCCGCCATCGGCAACGACCGTGACCGCGATTGGGAAACGCTCATCAAGGCATTCGGCAACGACGCGCGCTACACGGTGAAGCTCGCGACGCGGCGGCGCATTCCCGCTTCGCTGCGAGCGCCCAACGTCGAGATCGCGCTGTTCTCCGGCATCAAGAAACAACACGAACTGTACGACTGGGCCGATGTGATCGTCGTGCCGCTGCGGCCGAATTCGCACGCCTCCGGCATCACCGTCATGCTCGAAGCCGCCGCGGTCGGCAAGCCGATGGTGGTCACGAATGTCGGCGCGTTGCAGGATTATTTTCCGGCCGGCGAGGCGTCTTATATCCCGCCGTTCAACCCGCAGGCGTTGCGCGAGGCCGTGGACCAGCTCGCCGCCGAGCCCATGCACGCATTGCGCCAGGCGCAGGCGGCCGCGGCCGGCCTGCTCGCACGCGATCTGACCACGCAGCACTACGCCATGCAGCATGTGCGGATCACGCAGGAGATGCTGCGCTCGCGCGCCGCGACACGCGCGCGCTCGGCGGCCGGCATGACGACGGCGGCTGCGGGTGTGTCCGAGTCCGAGCGGCCGGCGCGCCAGTCGCGCGGGGGTCTCTGAACGATGTCGACGATTGCGCGAAGCGCCGCAGGCGCGAACGGCACGGGAAGGGCCAAGTCCCGCGCCCGCAAGGAATGGCTGCCGGAGGCTTTGCTGTGGTTCGTCACGACGCTGCTGATCGGCGCGCATCAGGGCACGGTGCTCACGCTCGCGTTTCCGGTGCTCGCGATCCTGACTGGCCTGTGGCTCTACTTCAAGAGCCCGGCGCGCTATATCGGCTTCATGTGGTGGCTGTGGTTCCTGAGTCCGGAGGTGCGGCGTCTGGCCGACTGGTCCAAGGGATCGTTCACACCGACCAGCCTGATTCAGGTCGCACCGCTCGCGGTGACGATGATCAGCGCGCTGTCGCTGCTGCGCTACTACAAGCTGCTCGCGCAACGGCGCGGCCTGCCGGTGCTGCTGGTCCTGCTCGGGCTCATCTATGCGTTCCTCGTGGGCGTGATGTCGAGCGGGCCGCTCGCGGCAACCTACGACCTCGCCAACTGGCTCTATCCGATCCTGATCGGCTTTCACATCATGGCGAACACGCGCCAGTATCCGCAGTACCGCGACACCATCGTCAACACGTTCATCTGGGGCATGCTGGTGATGGGCGGCTACGGCCTCGTGCAGTTCTTCATCATGCCGCAGTGGGACGCGCTGTGGATGCTCGGCTCGCAGATGAACTCGCAAGGCGATCCGGTGCCGATGGGCGTGCGCGTGTTCAGCACGATGAATTCGTCGGGACCGTTCGCGTTCGCGATGATGGGCGCGATGGTCTTCGTGATGGCGGCCACGCACCGGGTGCGCTGGGTTGCCGCGGTGCTGGGCTTTTTCTCGTTCGCGCTGAGCCTCGTGCGCTCGACGTGGGGCGGGTGGGTCATCGCGTTGCTGATCCAGCTCGTCAAGTCGAACAACAAGGTGCGCGTGCGTATCGTGGCCAGCGCGGTGTTGCTGGCGGGGCTATGCGTGCCGCTGCTGGCGGTCGGCCCGGTGGCCGAGCGGATGCAGGCGCGCCTGACCACCATCGTCAACCTGAACGACGACCAGAGCTACGCCGCGCGTAACGAGTTCTACGCGACCTTCGCCAAAACGGCCTTTACCGATGTATCGGGCGAAGGCATGGGCGCCACCGGCACCTCCACCAAGCTCTCGAACGACGGCGGTCAGCTCGGCCAGTACGGCAACTTCGACAGCGGCGTGATGAACATTCCGTTCGTGCTCGGCTGGCCCGGCACGCTGCTCTACATGTCCGGAATTATCTGGCTGGTGACGCGCGCGGTGCTCGCGTCGTTCAAGCTGCGCAACGATAAATTCGTGTCTGCCTGCATGAGCCTGAGTCTCGCCACCTTCGCGATGCTGGTGTTCACCAATTCGCTGGTCGGCACCGGCGGCCTGCTGCTTTTCATGGGTGTTTTCTCGATTCTTTCCGCGGTGCATTACGAAAAAATCAACCGCGCCAATGCGTCATACCGCACGCTATCTATCCACGGAGGCACTGATTGAGAGTCGCCATTGTCACGCACGTTGTGCGCCATAACGACGGCCAGGGGCGCGTCAACCACGAGATCGCCCGCGCGGCGCTCGACGAGAACATCGGCGTCACGCTGGTCGCCTCGCACGTCGCGCCGGATCTGCTCGCGCATCCGAACGTCCGCTGGGTGCCGGTAAAAATCGGCCGCTGGTGGCCGACCAATCTGCTGCGCCAGCAGGTGTTCGCATTCAAGAGCGCGATGTGGCTGCGCGCGCATCGCCGCGAGTACGACGTGCTGCACGTGAACGGCTTCATTACGTGGATGCCCGCCGACGTCAACACCTCGCACTTCGTGCATAGCGGCTGGTTCGGCAGCAAGTACTACCCATTCGGGCTCACCAAGGGCGTGTGGTCCGCGTATCAGTCGGTCTATACGCGCTGCAATGCGCTGCTGGAGCGCTGGGCTTACCGGCGCTCGAAGGTCATCACCGCAGTGTCGCAAAAGGTCGCCGATGAGATCCGCGCGATCGGCCTCACGCCCGGCAACCGTGTCGATGTGATCTACAACGGCGTCGATACGCAAGGCTTTGCCGCGGCCTCCGGCGACCGCGAGAAATTCGGTTTGCCGAAGGACGCGTTCCTGCTGTTGTTCGTCGGCGACCTGCGCACGCCGCGCAAGAATCTCGGCACCGTACTCGCCGCGCTCAAGTTTTTGCCCGAGCACGTGCAGATCGCGGTGGCCGGCTTCCTGCCGGGCAGTCCTTACCCGGAAGAGGCGAAGGCGCTCGGCATCGCGCATCGCGTGCATTTTCTCGGTCTCGTGAAAGAGATGCCGGTGCTGATGCATTCGGTCGACGCCTTCGTGTTCCCGTCGCGCTATGAGGCGATGAGCCTGTCGCTGCTCGAAGCGATGGCGGCGGGCTTGCCCGTGGTCACGGCGCGCACGGCAGGCGGCGCTGAAATCATCACGCCGGAATGCGGCATCGTGCTCGACGATCCGGACGATCCCAAGGCGCTGGCCCACGCGGTCGCACGCCTCGCCGAGAACCACATGGCGCGCCGTGCGATGGGCGTGGCCGCCAACGAACTCGCAACCGGCTTCGGCTGGGCGCGCATGGCCGCGCAATACATCGCGCTGTATCGCCAGTTGGCGGGGCAGCAGAAGGATCGCCGGCGCAGCGAGGTGGAAGCGGCGGCGGTCGCCAAGACCGACGCGCTGACGCTGAACACGCTGGCCGGCCAGAAGAGCGCGGAATGACGCGGCGGGTTCGTATCGACCCGCCGGCGGTTTCATCGCTTAACCATCACAACTCTCAAAACGCACAGGGGTCACAACCATGACGACGAGCTCTATCAAATCGCTGCAGATCGGGATGCATTGGTTCCCCGAGCGCGCGGGCGGCCTCGACCGCATGTACTACTCGCTGGTCGGCGCGCTGCCGGGCGCGGGCGTCGCGGTGCGCGGCGTGGTGGCCGGCTCGCCGAAGGTAGCCGCCGACACCGGTGGCGCGATCAACGGCTTCGGCTCCGCCGCGCAATCGCTGCCGTTGCGGCTGATGGCCGCGCGCCGCGCGCTGCGCCAGGAACTCAGCACGTCGCGCCCGGACGTGATTTCGTCGCACTTTGCGCTCTACACGTTTCCGGGCCTCGACGTGACGCGCGGCATTCCGCAGGTCTCGCATTTTCAGGGGCCATGGGCCGACGAGAGTCACGTGGAAGGCGCCGATTCGCTTGGCCAGCGCGCCAAGCGCTATCTGGAGCAATCGGTCTATGCGCGCTCGTCGCGGCTGATCGTGTTGTCCGAGGCGTTCGGCAAGATTCTGACCTCGCGCTATCGCATCGCGCCGGACCGCGTGCGCGTCGTGCCCGGTTGCGTGGATGTCGAGCAGTTCAATCTGCCGATATCTCCGGCCGAGGCGCGCCTCAAACTGCAATTGCCGCAAGATCGGCCGATCGTGCTGGCAGTGCGGCGTCTGGTGCGCCGCATGGGCCTCGAAGATCTGATCGATGCGATCAAGCTGCTCAAGCGCAGTGCGCCGGACGTGCTGCTGCTGATCGCGGGCAAGGGGCGGCTCGAGGGCGAACTGCAGGCGCGCATCAATGAAGCGGGTCTGGAAGATAACGTCAAGCTGCTGGGTTTCGTGCCCGATCAGCATCTGGCGGCGCTCTATCGCGCGGCGAATATCAGTGTCGTGCCGACCGTCGCGCTGGAAGGGTTCGGCCTGATCACGGTCGAATCGCTGGCCTCGGGCACGCCGGTGCTGGTCACGCCGGTGGGCGGCTTGCCGGAAGCGGTGGCGGGTTTGTCGCCGGATCTGGTGCTGCCGCAGACGGGTGCGAAGGCGATCGCGGACGGACTGGCGGGCGCGCTCAACGGTACGCTGAAATTGCCGGATGCCCAGGCATGCCGCCGTTATGCGCGCGAGAACTTCGATAACGCGGTGATCGCGAAACGGGTGGCCTCCGTGTATAGCGAGGCGATTGCGGCGGGCGGGGTGCACTGAATCAAGCCTGCGGCGCGGTGAAATGAAAAAGACGCGGGGCGTTGATCAGTGCGATCAGGCGCCGCGTCTCTTCTTGCAAGAGCGCATTCTTAGCGAACGCGGAACTCGGTTTTTGGCATCACATCCGGCATGGAGGAACTTGCGGCGTTGTAACTAATGCGCAAGGGGCGGAAGGGGGTTTTTTAGATCGGCCGACCGTATCCATCCGGTAATAACGGGATCGCGGGTCGACGAAACCAGGTTGGGGTTCGCAAACCGGACATGGGCAAAGTCGCCGCGCTTCGAAATTATCAGCGCAATATCTCCCCTCAGCAAAAATCTTTTCTCTATTTCTGCGCCAGGCTGGCGATAGAAAAAAGTCTTCCGGTTCGCAATTCCAATCCCAACGACCTCGATCTTTTTCTCGACGGTGAAACGCGTCGCAGCGGGATCGTCGGGAGACTTTCCAAAATCTGCTCCGATCCCATTGCAGGCGCCTTGAGGCTTTTCTGTTCTAATAACCCATTTTTCTGAGCTAACAAATAAATCTCCTGATACGTCAAACAGTTTATCCCTGTCCGTGTAGGCAAAAGATGCCTGGTGAAGGTTTGGGCTATATGTTTCGATTCTTATTTGGGCGGGGGATCTATTATCGATATTTTTAAGCTGGTTGACTCCTGAAAACATGAATAGACAGGAAAACCTTTCGTCTTTGGAGTAATAGTATCCGTAGACATTGTCTCCAGCGCGAATTGCCACAAAAAAAGGGTTGTCGAAAATCAATGCCTCTGCGGAGCTGGCGGCATTGCAAGTAAGTGCAGCCAACGTCATCAGGCACAGGCGCCCCCATTTACTTATATTTATCATAGTTTCTCTTCAGATTCCATTCTCTGCGGGCTCGCCCATGCTGTAGCCTCCTGATTTGGGCCACGACAAATCAGGCACCTTCGGGAACGGATTCCTCTGTTTTTGCCAAACCCCATTGGCTCTTTTGTTGACAGGCAATGATGCTCTAAAAAAATAATGGCGTTCGAAGCCGATCTTTGGCAACCCATTGTCACAGAATCCCAATCCCGAGGATTCGGTCTCGGCTACAGCCTTAACAGCAGCGACTTCGCAATTTATTCTCCGCGAAATCTCGGCGTACTTCGCATCGGAAATATCCAGACTCTTTGGGAAATTCAACCGGGATGCAAGTAGATTTATCGCGATGGTTCGCGGCTTGCCTGTATCGACTACGCGGTAATGATGCTCAATCGTGATTGTGGTTTTTGATTTGCCGGTGGCGGGATCGTTTTGCGTTTCATTCCTTTTCGCCGGAAAGTCCTTTTTTACCTTGCCCTGCTCGGTGACCTTTCGAGCGGAGCCGATGTAAGGGCCAAACTCATTAATCAGCCTATCCATCGTCATGATTTCGCCGTCTTTCATGACGGGAATGGTCACGTCCTGCTCGAATGTATTCTGCGGCGTAATCTGCGTCACACCCTCAAGATGATATTCGGGACTGTTGATCACATAGGCATTCACGTCCTTTGCTGGCGTTACCGTTGCCTTCCATACATATTGTCCATGGCGGTTCCTGACCAGGACATCAAGCGGCTGGCCGCGCGCGGCGCTCTGGATCGTTATGGCGTACCCGTCTTTGTCTGTCACGGCGTCAGTACTGTTGTTCGCCCTTGCCTCTAGTGCTGGCGGTTCTGACTCGGGCCGCGGGGCCGTCTCAGAGCCGGTCACCCAAATCGGAGCTGGCGCCGCGCCAGTCCCGGCTGCAACGCGCACAGCGAGCCGCTCGATAGGGTGATTCAGTGCATCGCGGAAAACGATAGTCACTTCAACAAACGGATCAGGCGGCGCTTTTGGGCGCGTCGAGGCATGCCCATTCTGATGCGGTTTATTCAAGGAATTCCTCCAGCGTGTTTAACGTTATCGCCCGATAGCTGCCCTTTGCCCCCGCGGCCCAATTCGATGCGGTCAAAACCCGCTCGACAACGAAACGATTTTCCACACCGATCTCGTAGTTGACCTTTGTGGGCGTGGGCGTGGGCGCGTGGGCGGCTGCCGTAGCGCCTTCCTTCAACATTCCCCGCTGCCTGCAATCAGCCGTCTGACAGGTAGATGCGATCAAGCTGACTCTCCCGCCATTGAACCCACACAATGAAATACGGCAGCCGTAATGGTGTGGGCGGTCATGGGCCGCGGTTGGGGACTAGCCAGGGAGAGGTGCACGCCAGGCGGGAACGGAGCGAACGGTTGACGGGACCGCCTGAGCGCGACACCCGATTTGACCGCATGGCGAGAGTTTCAGGTATCGGACCGTTCCGGTTCTGCTGTCAGATCATTACGACAGGCTGTTGGATTGCGCGAGCGCATCGACGGTGCGGGCTCCCTCGTCCTGAGTTGGGCGCCTTCGCGCGTAGGCGTGCGCAAGCTGACTGATCGTCAGGCCGCGATACGGGCGCCATGCAGTAACGGCACGCAGATTTCGGTGAGCTGGGGCATGTATAGATTCATGGCGAAGGACGGCCACGAATGCGGGGTCGACTGGCACTTCACGACGGACCCTGGCGGCACCGGTTGTGCCTCCGGTTGCGAAACATCATCGTGCTTTGCGTCGAACTGTTGCCGATCTAACGGAGGTCTATCGGGCGCGGTGAAAGGCGGTCGAATTCCTTGAATCGCCGCTCCATAAGGGGCGACGCCTGTTCGCGTGTTCTCGCAACGAGGTATGGCATGAGAAAAGACACCAGCCGGTGACGATGCGCGACCGCCGGCACGGCGGCGCCTCGTCACCGCGAATCAGAACGTCTCGTGATGCTGGTTACGTCCGAGATCCGCATGAACCATCATGTGGCACAGCTGTTCCAGCGTGGTTTCCGGCTTCCAGCCGAGTTTTTCGTGAGCCTTGTCGGCGCAGCCGATCAGCAGGTCCACTTCGGCGGGGCGATAGAACTTTGGATTGACGCGTACCAGAGTCTTGCCGGTGGCGACATCGATACCGGTTTCGCGTTCTTCCTTGCCCGACCATTCAAGCTGGTAGCCCGCGGCGGCGAACGCCATGCGCACGAAATCGCGGACCGTTTCGGTGCGGCCGGTGGCGAGCACGAAGGTGTCCGGCTCATCGGCTTGCAGCATGCGCCACATGCCTTCCACGTATTCGAGCGCGAAGCCCCAGTCGCGTCGTGCGCTCATGTTGCCGAGTTCGAGCACGTCCTGCTTGCCGAGCTTGATCTTGGCGACGGTGTCGGTGATCTTGCGGGTGACGAATTCACGGCCACGCAGCGGCGATTCGTGATTGAACAGAATCCCGCTGCTCGCGAAAAGACCGTACGACTCGCGATAGTTGATCGTCGACCAGTGCGCGAACAGCTTGGCCACGCCATAAGGGCTGCGCGGATAGAAGGGCGTGTCCTCGCGTTGCGGGACGGCCTGCACGAGGCCGAACATTTCCGACGTCGACGCCTGGTAGTAGCGGGTCTTCGGGTTGAGAATGCGGATGCCTTCGAGCAGATTCAGTGCGCCGATGCCGGTCACTTCAGCGGTCGTCACCGGCTGGTCGAACGAAACGCCCACGAAGCTCTGCGCGGCGAGGTTGTATAACTCGTCGGCCTGCGCGCCTTCGAGCAGACGCAGCGTCGAACCGAGATCGGTGAGGTCGTGTTCGACGAGGCGCAGATTCGGATGATCGAGCACGCCAAGCTCACGCATGCGCCAGAAGTTGACGGAACTCGTGCGCCGGTAGGTGCCGGTCACGTGGTAGCCCTTGTCGAGCAGCAGTTTGGTCAGATAGGCGCCGTCCTGTCCGGATACGCCGGTGATGATCGCTTTGCGTGGTTGGCTCATAGCTTGCCTTCGGAATTGTTAAAAGAAAAAGAAAAAGCAGTCGCGCCGGTTAAGGCGCATTTCATCGGCACTCGGAAAGCACATCTCAGAAGCACGTTTTCGCCCGCGGCAAAGATGCCGAAGAGGCGAAACGCACTTGAAAAAGCGCTTCACGGCGTGCCGTCCAGCAGCCGCCGCACCAACGGTTCGACGACCTGAAAATCCTGTTCGGCCTTCAGCCGGTACAACCCCGGCTTGGGATGCGCACCGTCGGACATCAACGTCTTCCAGTCCGGCAAACTGCTGATGTAGGCGAACTGATCGACGAGCGGCACCTGCTGCTCGGTGGCCACCCGGCGTGTCATCTCGACCATCGTGGCGAGCCGCGCATTGAGCCGGTTGTCCGGCATCGGGTTCGCGGTCTGCAGAACAGGCTGTTTGCCGAGCGCGCGAGCGGTCTTCACGAGCGCCGTCTCGGCCGTGTAGAACTGCTCGGGCGTCTGGTTCTGCATGACTTCGTTGATGCCGTAGTTGATCAGCACGATCTGCGCGGGCGAAGCGGCGAGCCGCTCCTGCCACGGCAGACTGGCCGTCGGCCCGGCCCGGCGATTGCCCGTGCCGTCGCGCAGTTGCATCGCCATCGTGTTGCCCACGCCGTAGTTCGTGACGCGCACCTGGCCGCCGTGATGCGCCTGCAATTCGTCCTGTAGATACGTCACCGCGTTTTGCGCCTGCGGGCCGCAATGGCCGTCGCTGCAGGGAATGCCGAGCGTGGTCGAATCGCCGTAGGCCTCGATCAGCACTTGCGTTCGCGGGCCCGGCGTCGTGGCGAGCGCGGCCGATCCGAGCATCGCCGCGCTCGCCCATACGCTTGCAACGAGCCATGCGCGGCGCTTCATGCGCGGCTTTGCGGCGCTTGCGGCGCCGTGCTGACGCCGCCGCCCGCTGCGGGCTGCGTTTGCGGTTGGGGATGCGTCTGCGCTTTTAGCGGCGCATGCGCGTTGCCCGCCGAGCCGAAAATCAGGCGCTTCTCGAATGCGAACCAGGTGAAGGTGGCGTAGACGAGCGTGATCGCTAGCGCGAGCGCGGCGGTCACATAGCGGTTCAGATGCAGCGGCCACAGCGCGTACAGCACGCTCAGGTGAATCAGATAGATCGTGTAGCTGATGGTGCCGATATAGACGAGCACGGGATTGCACAGCAGCCGTTTGACGATGCCCTTGCTTTGCAGGGCGATGACCACGACGGAAGTACAAAGCACCAACGAAACGCTATAGAGCCCTGCATTCGAGAGCGGCGTGTTAGCCGCGCGAAAACGCGGAAAGTGCAGGTGCAGCCACGCCAGCACCGCGAGCGCCGCGATCATTCCCAGCACTGCGAGCCCCTTGAACGGCTCGAGCGCATTGCGGTCACGCCGTACGGCGACCGCCAGCAACGCGCCGGCCGCGAGCAGATCCATGCGGAACGGCGTCAGGTAATAGATTGGCCAGAACGAATCGAACCAGGGCGTGGCCACCGCGCGCAGCACGGGCACGAGCAGGATCAACGCGGCCGCCACGTAGCCGAGCACGCGCTCGGGCACGAGCAGGATCACGAATGGCCAGAAAATATAGAACTGCTCTTCGACAGCGAGCGACCACAGCACATTCAGGCTGTCGTGACCACTCTGGTTGAGCGCGTCGCCGATATTGGTCGCGAAGAATGCGTACCACTGCCAGTGCTGCGCCCAGCCGAAGCCGAACAGAATCGACGACACCACCATCAGCAGCACGTAGGGCGGCAGGATGCGGCGCGCCCGGCGCGCGTAGAAATAGCCGAAATACGACTGCCCACGCGCCTTGCGTTCGAGCAGGATGCCGGTAATCAGAAACCCGCTCAGAACAAAGAACAGATCGACACCCATCCACAGCGGCGCCTTCAACGCGTGCTGCGCGAACACGGCGAGCACGGCGATGGCGCGCAAGCCGTCGAGCTGCACGATGCGGCGGGAGTGGGAGGGCGCTAAGGGCAGTGCGCTGGCAGTCATGAACCGTCCATGGTGTGAAGCAGATGGGCCGGGCGAAGGATCGCGCGAGGGTTGCGGAGAACAGGCGCGCTCGCTTCGCGTCGCAACGGAAGTGCAATTGATTCTAGGGAAAAGAAAATCGTGAAAAAACGGGAATGAATTGGATAAATGAATCAGATTGCAACAGGGTGTTTCGTTGTCCATTCGCAATGGATTTTTATGCTTGTATCGAATGGATGAGCAGCCGTGTAATAAATGCGGATCGCCGCGCGGAAGATCGGTAAGGATGCCGCAAAGGCGCGTACGGCGATATGCGCCGCAGTCGATCTGTTTTTAATCGATTTTTAAATTGAATTCTTTCACAACGCTTAAAGCGCCGAATATTTTTGAATTATTTTCGATTTTCGTCGCGGTGTTTTTTCCGCGTAATGTGAGCCGTGCGGATTGGGCGGCCAAGGACGGCGCGTGGGCTTCGCGCCTCGCCTCGCTGCCGGAGCACCGGACTCGCGGCAACTGTTCTTGTCATCGCCTGCCTGAGTCCTGTCCGCGCACGAATCTGTCTCATGTCCTTGCATGGCTTCTGGCGACTTGCATCACGAGATCGACCGCGATTCGTACCGTCATTTCACTGGGTTGTGCACCCGCGATCTGCGCGCGAGCCAAGTTCCGGCGCGCGCGGCGCAGCGTTGATTGGAGGAAATACCTTGCCCCGTTTCACGTTCAAAAGCTGGCTCGCCGTGTTCGCATGCGCCGCCGGACTGACTGCGCAATCGGTCAGTTTCGCGGTTCATGCGGAAACCGCGTTGAACGCGAAGACGTCATGGATTGGCAACACATTTGGTTTCGGCGACGGCACCTGGGCGCAGATCAACATCACCGCCATCGCGGTGACGCCGGACGGCAAGGTCTATACGAACGCGCCCTGGGACGAAAGCGGCGCTGAGGCGAGCGTCTATCAGAACGGCAAGATGCTCGGCTTCGCAGGGGGCACGCATGGCTGGGGCAACAGCGGCGGCAGTGCGGTTGCGGTGAATCGCAAATATGCGTTCGTCGCGATCGCGGTCGGCAACGAGAAGGGCCGGCTGGTCGAGCAGGGCGTGTGGCCGGAGAAGGGCAAGCAATGGTTCGGCATTTCGCGCCGGCAGATCGCCGATCCGAAACGCGCCGCCCCGTTCCAGCCCGCAGCGAAAAGCGCCGACCCGCATGCGCAACTGGCGGCGGGTTTCCTGATGATGAACGAAGTGCCGACCGACACGAGCGCCGAAATCGGCGGCCTCGCGGCGAGCGACACCACGCTGTACGCGGCCAACACGGCGCGCGATCGTATCGAGGTGTACGACGCGGAATCGATGCAGCAGAAAACCACCTGGAGCGTGCACGAGCCGGGTCGACTCGCGCTGGCGCCGGACGGCACGCTGTGGCTGTTAAGCGGTACGCGCAACGACGCTGCGCCGCACGTCGAGCACTACACGGCGGCGGGCAAACGCATCGACGAAAATTTCACGCTGCCTGCCGGCACGATTGCGGTGGATATCGCGATCGATGCGCAAGGCCGCATCCTGATCGCGGACAACGGTCCGCGTCAACAGGTGCTGTATTTCAGCAGGAATAACGGCCGCTATGCGGAGTCGGGCTCGCTCGGCGAGCACGGCGGCATTTTTAGCGGCGTTGCCGGCAAGCCGGGCTCGCAGCGTTTCAACGGACTGACCGGCGTGGGCGTGGATGCGCGCGGCAACGTGTATGTGTCGACCAACGGTATCGGTCCGCGCTACGCCCCGATCGGCGCGGGACTCGGCGCCACGCTCGAAAGCTATGCGCCGGACGGAAAGCAGAACTGGCAGGTGCAGGGGCTGCTGTTCGTCGACGGCGCATGGATCGATCCGTCGCGTCCGGACAGCGTCTATACCGGCAACAAACGCTTCGAACTCGATCTGTCGAAGCCGGCCGGACAGGACTGGAAATACGCGGGTTTTCTGTCGAACCGCTTCAAGTATCCGGACGACCCGGTGTTTCACACCGATCAGTACCCGGGCCTGCCGATCGCCCGCAAATTGAAGGGCCGCACGTTTCTGTATCTCACGGACATGTATGCCGACCATCTGAAGATCTATCGCTTCGATCCGCAGCATGACGGCGAGACGGCGATTCCCTCGGGCTTCATCGCGGGACGTGAGCGCGCCGTGGCCAAGGTGCCGAATGCGCCGCCCGGCGGCGACTGGATCTGGCGCGATGCGAATGGCGACGGCAAGTTCAACACCGACGAATTCACGCTCAATACGTCCGGTACGAAGCTCGCGGGCGGCTGGGGCTGGTGGGTCGATACCGCTGGCGACATCTGGCGCACGCGCGATACCAAGGGCATTTATCGCTTCCGTTTCGGCGGGCTGGACGCGAAGGGCAATCCGGTCTACGCGTACTCGAACATGACGCAGTACCCGGTGCCGCAACCGTTCACTGAACTGCACCGCGCGATCTACGACCCGGACACCGACGCCATGTATGTGACGGGCTACACGGCCGACACGCCGGTCGATCGCGGCTTCTGGAAAGAAGTGGGCCGCGTGCTGGTGCGCTACGACAAATGGTCGAGCGGCAATCCGGTGCAGCGCTATGCAGTCACGCTGCCGTGGCAGACGCAGAGCAAACCCATCGCCACCATCATCGGCCTGACGGTCGAGGGGCAATACATCTTCGGCGTCGAGCCGGTCGGCGCGGTGCACGTGTGGGACAAGGACAGCGGCAAGGAGCTCGGCGTGATCCGGCCGGGCCCGGAAGTGGGCCGCGCGTCGGGCTGGGTCGATGTGCCGAACGGCATCAGCGCTTCCAGGCGCGCCAATGGCGAATACCTCGTGTTCGTCGAGGAAGACGCGCGCGGCAAAGTGATGATGTACCGCTGGAAACCTTGACGAGCGAGGCGTGAACGCTTCATTCGCATAGCGAGGCAACACGCAGGAAAGACCCAGGCAGCACGCAGGCAAACGTAGTCAACCCCAAGGCATCCGATGGACAAAGGCATTCTCAAGAACGTAGCGATCAATTTCTTCGGATTGGTGCTGCCGACTTTCGTCTCGCTCGTGACCGTGCCGTCGTATATCAAGCTGCTCGGTGTCGAGCGCTACGGCGTGATCAGTCTCGTGTGGACGCTGATCGGCTACTTCGGGATTCTCGATCTCGGCATGAGCATGGCCGCGCAGAATCACATCTCGAAGGCGCGCGCATCCGGCGACAAGGAAGAGAGCGCACGCGTGTTCTGGAGCGCGACATGGCTCAATCTCGCGACCGGCGTGATAGGCGGATTGATCATCTACTTCGGCGCGTTTCTCTACACCGCGTATTTCACCAAGGTCTCGCCCGAGTTGCAGCACGAGGTGTATATGGCGCTGCCGTGGCTCGCGGTGGCGATTCCGATTGCCAACGTGTCGTGGGTGTTCGCGGGTGCGATCAACGGCGCGGAACGCTTCGGCGTCTACAACACCAATCAGACCATCGGCACGTTCCTGTTCCAGTTGCTGCCGCTCGGCGCCGCGCTGTGGATGGGCGCGACCTTGCAGAACGTGCTCGCCGCCGCGGTGTTCGCGCGGATCCTGGCCGCGCTTCTGCTGGGCCGTTCCGCGCTGAAAGTGCTGGAGATTCGCCGCGTTCTGCCGCCGCAATTCGGCGTGGCGAAAGGGCTGTTCAATTTCGGCGGCTGGATGCTGATTGCGAGCGTCACCACCATGATCGCCGACTCGCTCGACCGGGTGATGCTCGGCACGAGCCTCGGCGCGCGTTTCGTTACGTATTACACGGTGCCGCAAAACCTCGTCACGCGTCTGAACATCGTGCCGACGGCGCTGGTGCGCACACTGTTTCCGCGGCTCTCCGCAGTCGGACGTGCCGACGCCGACACCATCACCCGGCAGTCGCTGGAGTTTCTCAACGGTGTGTTCACGCCCGTCGCGCTGGTCGCGATGCTGGTGCTCGAACCTTTCCTGCATCTGTGGGTGGGCAATGAAATCGCCACCGTGGCGGCGCCCGTGGGCCGCATCATGATCGTTGCCGTGTGGCTCGTCGGGCAGGCCAATGTGACGCGGATTCTGATCCAGTCACAGGTCAATCCGGCCACCGCCGCGCGCGTCGGTCTGTTCGAATTGCCCCTGTTTGCAGGCGCGTTGTGGTTCGGCATCACCCATTTCGGTCTGACGGGCGCGGCAGTGGCCGTGGCCGGCCGGGCGCTGTTCGACTACGCGGTGCTGCTGCGCCTGTCGGCGATTCACGCGCGGCAGATCGCGCTCGACATGCTCGCCCACCTTGCTTTCCTGCTGGCGAGCCTGTGGCTTGCCAGCTTCCTGCCGGGTCTCGCGGCGGCGATTGTCGCCGGCGTATTGATGGTCGGCGCGAATGTCGCCTGGTCGATCACGATGACCCCTGCCTTGCGCGATCTTGCGCGTTCACTGCTGTTGCGACTGAATCCGAGGAAAAGCGCATGAACCACGAAGTCCTTGAAGAAGCCGTGCTGCAACCCGCGACGCGCAGCGCACTGGCCGAACTCACCACCGTTCCCGGTGTTCAGGCGCCACCGCGCCGCGCCGCATTTCGTGGCGATAAAACGGTGCGCGTTGCGATCGTGCATGACTGGCTCGTCACGTATGCGGGGGCCGAGAAGGTGCTCGAACAGATCGTTGCGTGCTTTCCGGACGCGGACCTGTTCAGCCTCGTCGATTTTCTCGACGACCGCAGCTTTCTGCGCGGCAAAACCGTCACCACGTCGTTCATCCAGAAGCTGCCGCTCGCGCGCACCAAGTACCGCTCGTATCTGCCGCTTATGCCGCTCGCGATCGAGCAACTCGACGTGTCGGCCTACGACGTGGTGATTTCGAGCAGCCACGCGGTCGCCAAGGGCATTCTGACCGGCCCCGATCAGGTGCATATCAGCTACGTGCATTCGCCGATCCGCTACGCGTGGGATTTGCAGCACCAGTACCTCAAGCAGTCGAGGCTGACCGCCGGCCTGAAGTCGGCCATGGCGCGGCTGATTCTGCATTACATCCGCAACTGGGATATCCGCACTTCGAATTCGGTGGATGGCTTCGTCGCCAATTCCGACTTCATCGCGCGGCGTATCAAGAAGGTCTATCAGCGTGACGCGCGAGTGATTTTTCCGCCGGTCGATGTCGAAGCATTCACGCTGTGCGCGGACAAGGACGACTTTTATCTGACCGCTTCGCGGATGGTGCCGTACAAGAAGATCGATCTGATCGTCGAAGCGTTCGCGCGCATGCCGCAGCGCAAGCTCGTCGTGATCGGCGACGGTCCCGACATGCAGAAGATCCGCGCGAAAGCGGGGCCCAACGTCGAGATCATGGGCTACCAGCCGTTCAAGGTCCTCAAGGACCGGATGAGCCGCGCGAAGGCTTTCGTGTTCGCCGCGGAAGAAGACTTCGGCATTTCGGTGGTCGAGGCGCAAGCCTGCGGCACGCCGGTGATTGCTTACGGCAAGGGCGGTGCGCTCGAAACCGTGCGCGATCTGTCCGAGTCACGGCCCACCGGCATGTTTTTCGACGAACAGAATGCCGAGTCGATCATCGCCGCGGTCGAACGTTTCGACGACCACGTGAAGCGTTTTTCGCCACTGGATTGCCGCGCGAACGCCGAGCAGTTTTCGGCCGCGCATTTCCGCGAGCGTTTCTTCGCGCATGTGCGCGCGTCGGTGCCGGCGCTGCGCACGGCGACACTCCCGTCCTACGTGCCGTATAAGGCTGATACCGCAGCCAACGGGCCGCGCATTCTGGCCGTCGATCAAAGCGGCGTGCTCGGCGGCGCCGAGTTGTCGTTGCTGGAGATCGTCAAGGCATTGCGCTCGCGCATCGAAGTCGTGCTGTTCGACGACGGCCCGTTCCGCACCGCGCTGGCCAAAGCCGGCGTTGCGGTCGAGGTGCTCGATGCGGGCGCGCTGCGCCATGTGCGCAAGCAGGGCGGTTCATTGCCGAAGGGGCAGGCGCTCAAGGGCCTGATGTCGCTCGTGCGCGCCACGGCTAAACGCGCGCGCAAGTCCGACGTGATCTACGCGAACACCCAGCGCGCCATGGTGATCGGCGCGCTCGCCGGCAAACTGGCGCGGCGCCCGGTGGTCTGGCATCTGCGCGATATCGTGAGCCCCGAGCATTTCGGCGGTAAGCAACTGGCGATCATCAAATGGTGCGCGCGTCTTGGTCTCACCCATGTGATCGCCAATTCGGCCGCCTCGGCGCGCGCGTTCGCCGAGCTCACGCAGTTCGACGAAAAACGCATCGACGTGGTGTTCAACGGCATTTCCGCCGCGCCGTTCGACGCGTTGCGCACGGTGCCGCAAGCGGCGCTGCGCCAGCGCCTCGGCCTGCCGCAGGATGCGTTTCTGGTCGGCTCGTTCAGCCGTCTCGCGCGCTGGAAAGGACAGCACGTGCTGCTCGAAGCGATGGTCCTCAATCCGCAGATGCATGCGGTGCTGGTGGGTGCGCCGTTGTTCGGCGAGGATCAGTACGAGATTGAATTGCACGCGTTCGTCGCCGCGCACAACCTCGGCGAGCGCGTGCATTTTCTCGGTTTCCAGCACGACATCGCGGCTTGCATGTGCGCGGTCGACGCGGTGGTCCACACGTCGATCACGCCGGAGCCGTTCGGCCGCGTGATCGTCGAAGGGATGCTGGCGCAGCGGCCGGTGGTGGCCGCGCGCGCGGGCGGGGTGCTGGAGATCATCGACGACTACGAGAACGGCGTGCTGTGCACGCCGGGGGATGCGCACGGCCTCGCCGACACGCTCGCCGAATTGCGCTCGAACGACGAACTGCGTAACAGGCTGGTTCGGAACGGATATCAGACGGCGCTGGGCCGGTTCGGCACCGCAACCTATGTGGAGGGCGTCGAGCAGATCCTGAAGCGCGTGGCGGCCTCCAGAACGGCTTAGGCGGGTTCGACGCGGGGTAGGCAGGGGCTCGGCCAGTCCCTGCCGTTTGCGCAGCGGAGCGAAAGTCCAAGGACGTTCGCTCCGTTTTTTTTGCGCGGGCTTGTTGCTCTCGTTCAGGCCTGTTTTAGCGCCGCTTTCGGCTTGAAACTGGCCGACCACTTCATGGCCGGCAGCTCGACCAGCCGGTAGAACACGTAAGCGGCGGGCACAGCCACCAGCATGTAGCCGAACGAAGGCCAGATCGACATTTGCAGCGACGAGCGGAACAGCAGCGACGACAGCAGCACGAAGATCGGCAGATGGATCAGATACAGCGAGAAGCTGAAATCGCCGAACCGCGATAGCAGGCGCATGCCGGCTCCGGGGGTGCGGTCCGCGTTGCCGCGGTCGAGCGCCTTGTACAGGTAGAACGCGAAGCCGATCGCCCACAACTGGAATGCACCGTACTGACCGAAATGGAACGCCGCGCAACCGAGCGCGACGAAACCGGCAGCGAGCGCGTAGAGCCACACCGGCGAGCGGGCGTGCGGCGCGCTGCGCGCGCGGGTGTCGGCGATCCACGCGCCGAGCGTCCATGAAAACCAATAGGACGTGAAGAACTGAATGTCGTGACGCTCCAGCACGTAGGCGGACACCACGTTGATCACCGCGACGATCGCCAGCACGCAGGTCATGCCGATGCGCCGGCGCAGCGCGAACAGCAGCGGATAGATCGCGTAGAACTGCACTTCGAGCGATAGCGTCCAGAGCGCGCCGTTCGAGCCGAATGTGTGACCGGCCACGCCCTGCAGCGAGAACAGGTTGACGAGGAAGGCCTGCAGGCCGATCTCGCGGATCTTGTGATTGACGGGCGGCAATTGCAGGCTGAACCAGTCGAGCGCGAAGGTCAGCACGAGCGCCGCGAGCAGCACGGGATAAATGCGCGCGAAGCGGCGCACCCAGAAATTGCCCGTATCGAGCCGGTAGTCCGGATTTCCGGCGAGCCGCAGCGCGCCGCCGCGGTGAATGCAATAGCCGCTAATCACGAAGAAAATCGGCACCCCCGCCGAGCCCCACGCGATCGGGAAGGTCAGATACGCGGCGATCGCATTCAGGCTGAAGGCGTGGCCCACGCTCTGGTGAAACGCCTGCATGCCCACCCATTCGACCTGGCGGCAATGAAAATAGGCCACCAGCAAGGCGGCGAAGCCCCGCATGGCGTCGATGACATGCTCCTTGCCGGCGCTGTTCGCGCGTGCTTCGCTGTGGGCGCGCGACGCGGCGGTCGTGCGGGGCGGGGAGAGGGGCAGGGATGAGCCGGCGGCATCCAGTGCAGAGTCGCTCATGCGCGGTCCTTATTCTGACGGAGGAAAAAGCGGGTTCGCGCGGACGCCGTACGCGTCCACGGTGCATGACATGCTAGTGCACGGCGCAGGCAAAAAATCGATAAAAAAATTTGCGCGCTGAATTGAATTAGACGGCAATTTTGTGACGAATTGTAATTGCATATATCCGGATGTAGCGGCGAATTATTTACCGCTTTTGTCGTGATAATTTGTGTGACGGATTCTCTTGACCCGAGGTGAAGTCATGAACCTGCATTTACTCGCCGGCATTGCCGTGCTGCTGATCCTTGTCGCCGCCTCCGCCTATCGGGAGGCGCTGCGCAACGAGCCGATCCGCCGTTTTCGCATGAATCCGGGCAAGCTGCCCCAGCTCGACGACAACGAATAACGCGGCGCGCGAGGCGTCTGGCGGGCGCGAACGGCCCGTATGCCGGCGCGCCTCACGCATCCGTAGGCCAGTTGTCAGGATATGTAGAAATTTCTGGATCTGCGAAAAATAAATCCATTTTCGATATGTAATTGTTGCTTATCGCCACGCTGCATATCGAAATTGAATGGTTTTATTTATTCTGATTGAGGAAATTTCACGTGGGCATTGGCGTCATTTTTTGCTAGCCTTTCCGGCGAAATCGATTGGCCGCCTGGCCCGCGAACACACTAATTTCTAACCGATGTGGGAATGCCTACCATGCTGAAAGTCACCAAAGCCGTGTTTCCCGTAGCGGGCCTCGGGACACGATTCCTGCCGGCTACCAAGGCAAGTCCTAAGGAAATGCTGCCGATCGTCGACAAGCCGCTGATTCAATACGCGGTCGAAGAAGCGATTGCCGCCGGCATCACCGAGATGATCTTCGTGACGGGCCGCAGCAAGCGCGCTATCGAAGATCATTTCGACAAGTCCTACGAGATCGAGGCTGAACTCGAGGCGCGTAACAAGCAGAAACTGCTCGACCTGGTGCGCAGCATCAAGCCGGCTAATGTCGACTGTTTCTATGTGCGTCAGGCCGAAGCGCTCGGTCTTGGCCACGCGGTGCTGTGCGCCGAAAAACTGGTGGGCGACAGCCCGTTCGCGGTGATTCTGGCCGACGACCTGCTGCACAGCTCGAAGCCGGTCATGAGCCAGCTGGTCGATACCTTCAATCACTATCACAGCTCGGTGATCGGCGTCGAAACCATCGCGCGTGAAGACAGCCGCTCGTACGGCGTGGTGGATGGCCGCGAGTGGGAAGACAACGTGATCAAGCTGTCGGGCATCGTCGAGAAGCCGGCGCCGGACAAGGCGCCGTCGAATCTCGGCGTGGTGGGCCGTTATGTGCTGATGCCCACCATCTTCAAACATATTCGCGCGTTGAAGCCGGGTGCGGGCGGCGAGCTGCAATTGACCGATGCAGTGCAATCGCTGCTGACCGAAGAGCAGGTGCTGGCTTATCGCTATTTCGGCACGCGTTTTGATTGCGGCAGCAAGCTTGGGTATCTGAAAGCGACGGTGGAATTCGCGCTGCGTCATCCGGAAGTGAAGGCGGAATTCGAGGCTTATTTGCAGGCGTATATGCAGACCAATATGCAGGAAGGCGTGCCGGCGCAATATACGGCGGAAGCGGCTTGATCCACTTTGAAGGCCGCCGTGGCTAGCGCAGGCGGCTGATGCGCGCCGCGCTCGCTCGAGAGCGCCATGCGCCCGCGAAACTCCCGCGAAACTCATCACGCAGAAGCAACGCGCAGCAGTATCGCGCACATTAAAACGGGCGCCGCTAACCACGCGGCGCCCGTCTTTCTTTCAGCCGGCCCACGCTTCACGCGCGGCCCGGCAAGCCAGTCCTCAGGCTTCTTTCTTCACTTCCAGCCGGAACTTGTGCAGCAA
>NZ_JARESX010000016.1:0-119619 GCF_046026435.1 Paraburkholderia sp. RL17-381-BIF-C
GCTTATTGAAACATCCAGTCGTTACCGGGAAATGGCGTTTTATTTACCCAACCCTTACGCCTTGGCAGCAGCGAAAGAGTATTGAATGGTTCCTTGCGCACGGCGGAGAACGACGCTCGGGTGGTCAGGTTCATCGCGGAATTGCGCTCAGCTTTCGCAGACAAGACCGTTGACGACGAAGCAGGCGCAGTAAAGCTGGCAACCCGAGTTTTATGCCAAAGAAAACGGCCGCGCTGATGGCGCGGCAAGCCCAGTGACCAAAAATGCCTGGCGCGTCACCGATGACATACCGGACAGGCGATATTGCGGCGGCTGCGATGGTGGATGCGTCGGACAGGGTGTTGGTTGCAAAGAGTGGCTGCAACGAAAGGCATCAGGGAGAACTTGTGAAGAGAATTGGATTGGCAGTTAACGATGATGCTCGCGCCGCCGCGTTTGCGGCCGGAGTCTATACCGAGGTTTGGAATCCGCCAGAGGCACGTGCGACAGCCCCACACAGGGTCAGTGCTGCACACAAGGTCGCAGTTCATCGTCATGCCGTTTCCCGTGCAGTGAAAGTGCACATGCGGCGGATGCCTACATCTGCACCTGGGCTCGTGGCGAAGCAAAACAATATGCAAAAGACTGTGCGAGCAGACGAACCAGACATTGCGGAGATTCCGCGGCAAATAACGCCTGAGGGCAATGTGCTTCGCATTGATTCCCGCGGCATTTCCGCCGAGGTAACACGCTAATCGAGTCGGCGAGCCATAGCTGTTAAACGGAGCGGCGGCACGCAATCCTTCCACAGGAAGACATTTGGGCGCCGGAACGTCATGCGGCAAGCGGCGAAGGTCGCCGGGTAAGTCGGCTCTTCGCGATTTTTTGCGGTGCCAACTAGTCGTCGGGACCAAGGATGACGTCGATTGACGCCTGACCAGCGATCTCCGCAACGAAGTAAGCCCAACGGCGCGAAAACGGTCCGCCGCGAACCTTGATACGCAAGCCTAGCGCCGCTACTCCGCGGGCGGGCGTCGGTCCCTGTATGCGAAACCACGCGTCAAACATATCTTCGGAAGTCGGCACCAAATCAACATCAATCTCAAACCCGCGATAGTTCACCGTTCTCAGCATACTGATCCTTCACATTCCACAATACGGCTCAGTCTGCTGCTTCACAGGCTCTGCACCGCACCCACGTAGCTCTTCGTCGCGTCTTTCAGTTGCTGTGCCGCGGCCTGCACAGGCGTTGGCAACTCGCTCAGCGCAAGTTGGGTGACAACACCATCCAGCCTCCTGCGAAGCTCTATCACGAGATCCATGACACTGGCGTCGCCGACACGGCGACGATTGCTCTGCCGGGAACCTACCAGCGAGCAATCGACAAGACGGTCAACCTTGCGAAAGTAGGCTTGGGCTGCCAGACGGTGCCTTGCATGGAGCGATGCGATGTTCGACTTTGAAAGGCAATCTCTCACGACATCGACATGCATGCCGAAATGAATCTGCAAAGCGTCCGAGGCATCCGCCCGGTGAAAACATGCCACCTGGTCGAACAGCGTTTCGCCATCTCCGTCGATCAGATCAATCCAGACCTCACCGTCTTCGAGTGCCTGTCCCGAGGGATGAATCACCCGTTCGTCCTCATTGGCGGCGGCGAGCATCCGGTGGCCGTCGACATCATCAACCGTCATTTCGAAAACTTCGACCAGCTCCCCGCTTACCGCGACCTGCATGACCAATAACGCCATCTCTGCTCCTTGTGTTGCGATTGACGGGAATAGCGTTGTGTCGATCAGGCGACCGAATCCCGTGATTCGGTCGAGTGGCGCCCTGACGGGCGCGAGCTTGAGCAGCCTTGAGGCGCTTCATTGCGACGTTGTGTGATGAGTATGATTTGCGCAGATGCGACAGGCATGGCGTGCTTTCACGCATCATGCGGTGGGCATCCGTACGACATCTATATCGTACAAGCGAAATAAACTGAAAATGAAGCGAGACGGATCGTGTCGAAAAGACAAATGACGCGCACGTTGAAACGCGGCGATCAGATCGGGAGCGCATGGCTCCGCGAGGATACTAGTCAGGCAGACATGCAAAGGGCCGGTAGACCGGCCCTTGAAATACGTTACTGCGGCGAGATATTTGCGGCCTGCATACCCTTCGGGCCGCGCTTTGTCTCGTAGCTCACCTTCTGATTTTCCGCGAGCGTCTTGAAACCGTCGCCGCGAACTTCCGAGAAGTGAGCGAAGAGATCGTCGCCGCCAGCGTCAGGAGTAATGAAGCCAAAGCCTTTGCTATCGTTGAACCACTTAACAGTACCGGTATCCATGAGAATTCCCTGAGATAAAAACACCAGCTCCATTGCGGAGCGACATAAACTTCAAGGAAGAGGAGAGGATAGCGAGTACCGCGCAGAAGAGGCGGAAAATGATGATCAGCAATCGAGCTTCTTGAATATTTCGAGGCCCACGATACCTCGGCAAGCCGGTACTGTCAACGCATATCGTGAAGCGCGCTCGCTATCGAGCGACGCGTCCACTTGTCGCGAGGTCCGTTCGGTAAGGTTGTGATCAAGATTACTAACGTGTAAGTGCTGCGTCCGTCCGTTGGCCCAAGCCCATCGGCGGGACCTTACCACTTAGCGGCCATCCAAAGTGAAATGCAATGAATGACCGTAACGGGTCGAGGTCGTGTGAAAACGTATCGCTGGCACGACTGCCCAGACAGGGTGCGGAGAGGAACGTGGCGGGGAGGCCACGTTTCATCCGGCTGCATTGATAACACCTGAACATCAATGCTTCAAGAAAATGCACTTATCGCGTAGTTCCTTTTGCGTGAGTATCTGTATTCAAGATTCCAGCGACATTGGAACGAAAGTAAAACGCATTGGAGACACGACTATGCACAACGCACGGCGCAACTTGCGCGGCTAACGCGCTGCAAGACATTCCTGCGACCCGCCTTGTTAGGCCGTGCAGTTCCGCGGTCCAGCCGGTTCAGGCATCGGACAAAAAAAGCACGCCATAGCCCCGCCAAGCCGAACTCCAACGGCGTTACGGCAGCGTTTCACACCTATCGCTTACGACTGAAGCGCGTCAGCGTTGAGTCGACAGCGCCGATCGGCCTGTTTGTTTTCTATCGCAATGACCTTCAGGAGCCATTTCCATGCAAATCACCGGTATGTTGTACGGCGCACGCCTGTTGCAATTCGTCGGATTCCCAGCGAGTGAGATCCTCGGCCCGAGCGCCAGCGAGGACGAAATCAAGACGATGATTGATCGTCATCGTCAGGTTTTCATCAAGCCCGTCTTCAAGGGTGGAGTCGGAAAGAAGGGGAAGGCGGGCTTGCTCGGCCGCGCGGCCGATCTCAAGACAGCGTTGGCCGAAAAAGAGCGGTTGTACTTTGCCGAGCATACCGTCGGCCACCTGAAGGCCAAGGCAAATGGCGTGACGTTTGAGGCCGGCGTCCCGGCCCAGCATGAGGTGTACTTTTCGATCACCGATTCAACCCGCTTTCGTGCGCCCATGATGACGCTCTCGCACAAGGGCGGCATCGATATCGAAGAGGTCGACCCGAAGCATGTGGCGATGGTGCCCTTCGACGCGTTGACGGGGCTCAAGGCGTTCGTCGTGGCGAACGCGCTGAGCGAAATCGGTGCGCCGAAGGAGATCATCTCGCCGCTCGTGCAGCAGTTGCCGAAACTCTGGGAGCTCTTTCACGATTTCGGCATGACGACACTGGAGTTGAATCCGATCCGCATGCGCGAGGACAGGAACGGACGACTCACGCCGGTTGCCTGCGACTTCAAGTGCGGCTTCGATCGCGATGATCCGCGATGGACGCGCCTCGGACTGCCGCCACACCTGTTCGCGGCGGATTACTCCGATTTCGAGCAGGAGATCAATCAATTGCGCACGCACCAGGGCCAGAGCGACGTGTATGTGATCAACGAGAAAGGCACGATTCTCGCGCCCACGTTCGGCGGCGGCGCCAACTCGCTCGTCACCGAAATGCTGGGCGACGCCGCGATCATCTCGTCGGATTTCGGCGGCAATCCGCCTTACGCGAAGATGAAAGAAGTGGCCCGCATCTGCTTCAGGCACTGGCTCAAGCAGTCGAATGTGCTTTTCATCATCGGCGGCAAGTCGAATAACACCGACATCTTCGAGACGCTGCGCGCGATGGCCGATGCTCTTCGCGAACACTTCAGCGAGCATGGGCCGACGCCCCTTTACGTGGTGCTCGGCCGCGGAGGGCCGAACCTCGTGCGAGGGATGGCCGCGCTGAGAGATACATGCGATTCGCTCGGCCTGCCCTACCGGCTGTTCGGATTCGATTCCGACATCAGTGAGGTCATCCAGTACGCACGGCAGGCGGATGCGTGGATGCGCGCCGGTGGCCGAGCCGAGGTCGCGGCACGGATCGGTGCATCCGCGACCGAAGCCGAAACGGCTCAAGCCTGAGGAGAGCGACATGTACAAGCAAACCAGCAACCCGTTCAAGTATTTCGTTGGCGTCAACTCGCTCGCGCAGATAGCCACGCGCGACGATCGAGTGTGCGTACTTAACATCCTGGGCGGTGAGTCCTCAGACGTGACGCCCGTCAGTCACGCGTTCTCGGGCGGCAATATTGTCTTCGGCACGGCGCCGGGCAAGGGCGGCCAGGTACTCGCCACATCTATCGGCGATATCGCGGTGTACAACAACGTCCGCGAGGGGCTGGAAGCGGGACACCGCTTCAACTGCGGCGTAGTTTATCTACCGCCATCGGCGGCTCGCGACGGCGTCGCCGAACTGATCCGCGTCAATCCCGATCTGACGAAGATATTCATCATCACCGAGAAGATCGCCGTGCACGACGCTCGCGAAATTCGCGCGATGGGGCAGCAAGCGGGCATCGACATCTTCGGTGCGAACGGGCTCGGCGTCGCCGACTCGTGGAATCGCGTGAGAATCGGCGGAGCACTCGGCGGTGATAATCCAGACGATTCATTGCGCAAGGGATCGATCGCCATCTTCTCGAACTCCGGCGGCTTCAGCACGACAATCGCGCAGTACCTGCGCATGAGCGGCTGGGGCACGTCGACGGTCATCTCAAGCGGCAAGGACGTGTACATCCACTACGCCGCACCGGAATTTGCGTTTGCGCTCGCCAATGATGCGCGCAGCAAGGCTGCTGTGCTCTACTGCGAACCTGGTGGCTACTACGAAGCCGATGCGGCCTTCACGAAGCCGGTGGTCGCCTGCGTGGTGGGCCGATGGAAGAGCCGCCTGACGCGAGCGGTCGGCCATGCGGGCGCGATGGCCGGCGGCTCCGACGACGCGCAAGCCAAGGAACGATGGTTCATGGACCAGTTCGGCGTGGACCGGCTCTTCACACCCGAGGATCCATGCTGCTCGGCCAAAGGCGCGGTCGTCACGAACATCGCGCATATCCCGGCGGCGCTGACCGCCGTGATGCGCGCCAACGCGACGATGCCCGACTTCGCGCCCGAAGGCAGTCTCGCGCTCAAACCGTGGTTCGGCTCCGACCAAGGTATCCGGCTTCCGTCCGGCCTGGCGATTCCTGTGGTCGGTGCGGTTGCCCCCTATGACGAGCAGGTCTTGCAGGTCAATCGGCAAGTCGGGTCGATTGCGCCGCGTCAGGCGCTCAAGGACGCATCGGGCGCTTCGCAGATGGATGCGAAAACGCAAGTCAGCAGCCTGCATGGCGCCTCGATGCTCGACGCAGCGACGCGTTCGCTCGAAGCGAACGTCAGCCTTGCTCTGCTTCACGAGTTCGGCGGCGAGAACGACGAGAAGCTCATTGATGTCGCGATCGCCTCGTTCGTCAATCTGCACGGAACGCCGGAACTCGCGGCGGCGCACGCCGCTCGCGAGGCCGGAAACGCGCCCAACGCGATCCTGGCCGCCGCGGCGTCGATCATCGGCCCGAATCGCCAGCGAGCGGCTCGGGATGCCGTGAAATGGATGATCGATCGCTTCTCGGCAGCCGGCCTGACGAGCGCGCTCGATGAGAACTTCGACATCGCCAGGATCGACGCGGGCGGCAGCGAGCCGTTTTTCGCAGACTCAAGCGATCCGCGCGCCGAGGCGATGCTCGCGGGATTCGCCGAGCGTGGGGCCCAGTCGGTCCTCGTCCGCTGGCTCGCGTCTCAGCCTGACTACCCGACGGCCGACGCGGTGCTGGCCGCGATCACCACGACGCTCGCGTGGGGACCGCTGATGCGCAAGCGCATCTCGCGCGTTACGGCCGAGAGCCTGCCCTGGTGGACCATGCTGTTCGGCACACTGATCGGCGCATCGGCGGATGCCTCGCGGCACCGTCCAGACGGCTTCTGCGGCTTTACCACGCAAGCTTTGCTGAACCAACGCAGCCTCACCGAAATCTGCTTTGCCGCGCTGCTCAACCTCGAGCCCGGGCCCGACGATCTTTTCGCCTTCAAGACGCTGGTCGGTCTGCTGCTCACCAACGGTCCAGGAGCCATCTCGGCGCAGGGCGCGAAAGGCGCGGTATCGGCCGACGGTCCGGAAAGTCCAGAGCGCGTGCAACTCAACAAGGCGCTGGTCGGCTTTCTCACGCATACCGGCTATACGCATGGCGGCAACGGCTATGAGGGCATCGCGTTCCTGATCGAAGCGTTCCGGGACAGCGGCCTCGCCGATCCGTCCGACCCTGTGCATGGGGTTGACCTGCGCTCGCTGGCCGAGCGCTCGGTCGAGCGGTATGCGCAATACAAGGCCCGGCAGAAGCATGCCGGCAGCCTCGACATCGCGAAGCTGCCGGGCGTGAACCACCCGGTCTTCAAGGACAGGCCGGTCAACCACGATCCTCGCGAAGTGTTCATCGCGGACCTGTGCGAGAAGCGCGGCGAATACAACGTGTTCCATACGTTCTATCGCGAACTTGTGCAGGCGTTGTTCGATGCCGGCGTGTTCCGCAACGTATATTGCGTCAACGTCGATGCGGTGATTGCAGCGCTGCTGCTGAAGATGCTGTGGCAGCCGCTGCGACGTGGTGAATTGACCGAGACCGATCTGGAAACCGCCGCGTTCACGATCTTCCTCTATCCCCGCATGCTCGGATGCGCGGCGGAAATCGACGATCACCTGAACCGGGGACGCAACATGGATACCCGCACGCCCGCCTCCCAGTGCCGGTTTGTGGCCTGAGCGATTCGCCGGCTGATAACCAGAGGACATCAATCGTTCCGAAAATTGCACTTATCGTTTCGTGCCGTTCGGGCGAGTATTCGACAAACAATGATCCGCCCGAACATCACAAAGTTCAAAATTGTCAGGAGACACCTCGATGCATCCCTCCTCAAGCACCCTGCCCCCTGGGCAGTCCAAGACAACCGCCGTATTACGCGTAACGGCAGGCAACTTCCTGGAGCAGTTCGACTTCTTCCTGTTTGGCTTCTATGCAACGCAGATCGCCGCTGTTTTTTTCCCGGCAGCGAGCGAGTTCGCATCGCTGATGATGACCTTCGCCGTCTTCGGCGCGGGTTTCCTGATGCGGCCGCTCGGTGCGATCATCCTCGGCGCGTACATCGACGATGCCGGCCGCCGCAAGGGCCTGATCGTCACGCTGTCGATCATGGCGAGTGGCACCATCCTGATCGCGTTCGTGCCCGGCTATGCGACGATCGGACTCTTCGCCCCGGCGCTGGTTCTCATCGGTCGTCTGCTGCAGGGCTTCTCGGCGGGAGCTGAACTCGGCGGGGTTTCGGTGTATCTCGCCGAAATGGCGACGCCGGGCCGCAAGGGCTTCTTCACGAGTTGGCAGTCGGCGAGCCAGCAAGTGGCGATCGTCATCGCCGCCGCGCTCGGCTTCGCGCTCAATCAGTGGCTCGACACGGCGGCGATCGCCGCGTGGGGATGGCGCGTGCCGTTCTTCGTAGGCTGCATGATCGTGCCTTTCATCTTCATCCTGCGGCGCAATCTCGAGGAAACAGAGGAGTTCAAGCAGCGCCAGCATCGCCCGAGCATGAAAGAGGTCTTTGCTACACTCGTGCAGAACTGGAGTGTCGTGATCGCTGGGGTGCTGCTGGTGGCGATGACCACCACGACTTTTTATCTGATCACGGTATATGCGCCGACCTTCGGCAAGACGGTCCTGCATCTGAGCACTGCCGACAGCCTGCTCGTCACGCTGTGCGTGGGTGTCTCCAATTTCATCTGGCTGCCGATTGGTGGTGCGCTGTCGGACAGGATCGGACGCCGTCCGCTCCTTCTCGCGATGACGATCCTGGCAATTGCGACCGCCTACCCGGCGCTGTCGCTGCTGGCCCACGCACCGAGCTTCGTCAACATGCTGCTTGTGCTGCTCTGGCTCTCGTTCATGTACGGCATGTACAACGGCGCGATGGTCGTCGCGCTCACGGAGGTGATGCCAGTGGAGGTACGCGTCGCCGGATTCTCACTCGCCTACAGCCTCGCGACAGCGGTCTTCGGAGGTTTTACGCCCGTCATCTCGACCGCGCTCATTCATATGACGGGTGATAAAGCCGCGCCAGGCTACTGGATGAGCTTCGCCGCGGTGTGCGGACTCGGTGCAACACTCGCACTGTACCGGCGCCGTCGCGTTCCGCTGCATGCGGCTCCCTGAAGCATCGCAGGCTTCCTCGAACATTAGACTGACATTCTATCGCCCCATGAAATCCTTTCTTCTGAAACTCTGCACCGCGGCGCTGCTCAGCTCCTGCGCCGCTGCGGCGAATGTGCAGGCCGCAGATCTGCATGTGATGAGTTCGGGCGGCTTTACCGCCGCCTACAAGCTGCTCGGCCCGAAGTTCGCGGCGTCCACCGGCAATACGCTCGATACCGCGCTCGGCCCGTCGATGGGCAAGTCGCCGGAGGCCATTCCGAACCGGCTTCAGCGCGGCGAACCTGCCGACGTGGTGATCATGGTCGGCTATGCACTCGATGATCTGATCAAGCAGGGCAAGGTGATCCCCGGTTCGCGCGTCGAGCTTGCGGATTCGCGGATCGGCATGGTGGTGCGCGACGGCGCGCCGAAGCCCGACATCGGGTCCGAGGCGGCGCTCAAGGCAACCTTGCTGCATGCCCGGTCGATCGCTTACTCGGATAGCGCGAGCGGCGTCTATATCGAGCGCGAGTTGTTCAAGCGGCTCGGCATCGAGGAGCAGGTCAAGACCAAGGCGAAGATGATCCCCAAAATTCCGGTGGCGTCCGTTGTTGCGACGGGCGACTACGAAGTGGGATTTCAGCAGGTGAGTGAGCTGCTTCCAGTAAAGGGCGCGGCGTATGTCGGCAAGATTCCGGAGTCGATGCAGTCCGTCACGCGCTTTGCGGCCGGCATTCCCGTCGGCGCACAACACCCCAAGGAAGCCAAAGCGCTGCTCGACTATCTCGCGTCACCCGCCGTGCAGCCGGAGGTGACATCGACCGGGCTCGATTCCGTCGCCACGCATTGAGACGAAGGCTACGATTCAGCCCGTCAGGTCGGCGGGCTGATCGAATGCATCCTCACGCTCATGCGCGAGGCTCAATGCGTTCTTCAGGCGCACCCGGTCGCAGGAACGCTCCCACATCGATACGAAGATCACCGCGCAGGCATTGCTGATCACACTCGTCAGGGCGCGCGCTTCGGACATGAAGCGATCGATGCCGACCAGCAGCGCGAC
The DNA here is from genome assembly GCF_046026435.1 of Paraburkholderia sp. RL17-381-BIF-C. Taxonomy (NCBI): domain Bacteria; kingdom Pseudomonadati; phylum Pseudomonadota; class Betaproteobacteria; order Burkholderiales; family Burkholderiaceae; genus Paraburkholderia; species Paraburkholderia sp. RL17-381-BIF-C. The sequence goes on from NZ_JARESX010000016.1 coordinate 9,634, forward strand.
ACCTGCAGGCGGCAAGTCGGGAATGACGGCCAGCGTCGCGACGAGCGCAACCAGTCCGCTGCCCGTTACGCCCGCCGCGCCCTTCGACGTGAGCAGCATGACCGCGAGCATGGTCGCGATCTGGCCGCCCGAAAGGTGAACATCGCACGCTTGAGCGATGAACATGGAGGCGAGCGTCAGGTAGATCGCCGTGCCGTCGAGATTGAACGAATAGCCGGCAGGCAGCACGAGTCCCACGATGCCCTTGTCGCAGCCAAGCGCTTCGAGCTTGATGATGAGGCGCGGCAGCACCGGTTCGGTCGACGACGTCGCGAGTACGATGACGAGTTCCTCGCGAATGTAGCGCAGCAGTCGCCAGAGCGAGAAGCCATGCAGCCGTGCGAGTGGACCGAGCACGCAAACGATGAACAGCAGGCACGCCGCGTAGAACGCCACCATCAGCATGCCGAGCGAGCCAATCGAACGAATGCCGAAGCGGCCCACCGTGAATGCCATCGCGCCGAATGCGCCGACGGGCGCAAGACGCATGATCATCGCAAGGATGCGAAACAGCACGTGAGCGATGCCGTCGATGAATTCCTGTACCCGCCGCCCGGCGCTTTGGTTGGCATTCAATGCGAAGCCGAACAGAAGGGCAAGCAGCAGCACCGGCAGCACCTCGCCTTTCTCGAAAGCGCCGACGAGCGTCTCAGGGATCACATGCAGCGCGAATTCGACGAATCCGTGCGACTGCGAGCGCGTCGAATACTGCGCGAGGACCGCCGCATCCAGATGATGCGCGTCGATGTGCAGGCCCGCGCCCGGGTGCAGCGCAAACGCGGTCGCCAGCCCCAGAACGAGCGCAACAATGGTGAGAAAGTAGAACAACGCCAGCGCCTTCAGAATCGTCCGCCCGATCTTCGAGCCGCTCGCAAGCGACGTGATGCCGGTGACGATCGTGCAAAAGACGATCGGGGCGATCATCATGCGCACCAGGGCGACGAAAGCATCGCTGAGTGGTTTGAGCGACGCGCTGGCCTGCGGCCACAAGTAGCCAACGGTCATGCCGAGCCCCATTCCAAGCAGGACCTGAACGTAGAGCAGCCTGAACGGCCTCGCCAACGTCATTTCGGCGCCTTCTTTCCCGCGGCGCCGACCGTGCCGCTGCGCTTCGTGTCGAGGATCGTCTGATAAAACTGTTGTGCGGCCGGCGCGAGCGGACGTCCGCGGCGCCTGACTATGCCGACGCGTCTCGTCACGACCGGATCGACGAGCGGCACGCTTGTCAGAATCGGATGGTCGCGCATGGGCATGGCCATTGAAGGCACGGCGGCCACACCGAGTCCTGCTTCGATCAGGCCAAGCATGGTGGTGACATGACGGGTCTCGCAGACACTAGGCATTCTCGGCGCCACGGCGGTCAGCGCCTGATCGAGCAGCAGGCGGTTGCCAGAAGTCTTGTCGACGGAAACGTATTCGTGTTCATAAAGCTCGCTCCAGGTCACCTGCTTTTTCCGAGCAAGGGGATGATCGCGGCGGCACGCGGCGACGAACCGTTCCTGCAGCAAGATCTTGAACTCGACCTCGGTCTCCTGGCTGCCCATGAAGCTGACGCCGAAATCGGCTTCGCCGCTGATCACCGCGCCGAGCACTTCGTTGGCGCTCGAGTCGAGGAGCTTGACCCGGATGCGCGGATAGCGGCTGTGATAGGCGGCAATGACGCTCGGCAGGAAATAATAGGCAACGGACGGCACACATGCGATGGTCACATGACCCAGGCGGCTCGTGGAGACGTCGCGGATACCGAGCAAGGCGACATCGAGATCGTCGAGCAGTTGTTCCGCGCTCGGGGCGAAAACGCGCCCTACGGTCGTGAGCGTAACGCTTCGCGTTGTTCGCTCGAACAGGCGCACGCCGAGCGCCGCCTCGAGCTTCTCGATGCGGCGACTCAATGCCGGCTGCGAAATGTTGACCGCCTCCGCGGCTTTGCGGAAGCTACCCAACTCCACGACAGCTCGAAACGCCTGCAAATCGTTCAGGTCGAAGTTAACGCCCACGAACCATCCTCCGAATTTAAGTGCGGCTATTTTGCATGATGCGGGCGAAAGCGCCCATCGAGAGCAACACTCGGTACATTCAGCCCAAGGGATCGCACCGAAGTCGGGGGGCGGTTCCGTGGCGTCAGCGGTCATTCATGGCCGAGAGGTGGGTGTCGCTTTATGGCCGACGACCAGTCGCACACAACAAGAGAGCTCATTCGCCTTAGCCCAAAAGTTCGACGATCATCACATCCGTGTCGTCATGCGCTATCAAATCCAGCTTCGCCTCATCCCGGACGGCTGCACTGTCGCGCGGAACGAGCTGGATAGATCCCACATCGAGCCGCCCGTGATCCGCAACAAGATACGCCGAGCCGGGCATCGGCAACTCGTGCTTTATTGTGATGCCTTCGCGCAGCGTCGCGATACGCACGCGTGCGTCGGCATTGATGGGCAGCGCGCGCGGACGTCAGCCGTGCATCCGTGCATATACGCCGGCTTGTAAGCCGCTCGCAATTTGCTGAGGAACACGGTAAAGCATTGGTGCACCGACTGTTCCGGGCAACCCTGGCGATGGCGATACTGCGGGATAGCGTGAACTCAGCACGTTTTCCGCAGCGCAGTTTTTCCAAAACCACAAGATCGCATCGTATTTTCGGCGGTCTAAGGACTATCCCCAAGACAAGGAGTCCGATATGAAGAATCGATATTTGACCTTGGCGCTGATTGCCGTCGCGGCATTCTGCAACGCCGACGGCTGGGCCGCACAGCCCGATTATGCGTATTCGACGACTGTGCAGCTTTCCAACGGCAAGACACTACGCTGCGCGGTCAACGAGCCCGCGAGCGTGCTGCAAGGCGCCAACATGGCCCTGAGTATCCGGGAGCAAACGGAAGCCGACGTGCTGGCGACGCAGCCTCTGCGCCTGCTAAGCGGTCCCTCGTCAGACTATCCGACCCCGTATACCGCACCTAACGTGACATGCGGCGCTGTCGGCTGATGCCGCTTCACCGCCTGATTGCCACCGCTGCCGCGCCCGGGGTGCAATGAAGCAAGGAGGGACCCGGGGAAGTCGGCAAATTTGGGCGGCACTTTTCGCAGTTCTCTTATCTGGACCGCTGACCGTTCGACGGGTTGCGTGGCGGCGGCATGGAAGATCAGCTGGTCCAGTTGTTCGGCACGTGCCGGCTCCGCTACCGTCCACTGCGGATCAACCGTTCTGGCGCGCTCACTCCGCAAAATAGGCGGCAAGCGGATTGTTACGCCGCCGCCAACCGCCATACCTCGATCAGAAGATCCGCTACTCGGATCTGATACGCCGATCAGAAGCGCGTGCGGATGCCCGACGTCACTTCGATCTGATTGGTCGCACCAAAGGTCGATCCCACCGTGTAGCCGCCATGCAGTTTCATATAGTCACCGGCCAGGTACACTTCCGTGCGCTTCGACAGGTGGTAGAAAATCGAGCCGTACAGGGTTTCCTTAAAGCCATTGTGCAGGCCCGACGTCGGGTCAAAGGCACCAAGGTTGGCGTTCGGGATATCCCCGTCGGCGTTGTACGCGGCGTTGTGCACGCGCATTTGCTGATAGCCCAGCTCATAGTCGAGCGCACCCTTCGGGGACAGCTTGAACGACACGGTCCACGCATTGTCCTGGCGTTGACCTAGCGAGCCCTGGTTGCCCAGATAGCGGAAGTAACCGGCGTTGGCGCGCAGGATGCCGAACGAGTAATTGCCACCGACCGAGAACGACTGGTTGGTGTTGCCGACGCGATTTACATGGTTATAGAAGCCCGAAATCGTGAACGGGCCGCCGTTATAGCCGAGGGCTGCCTGGTAGTTGGCGTTGTTACCGAAGCTCGTCGAGTTGCCGAATGCATAGCCCGCAGCAGCAAAAATGCCGTTGTCGAACACCTTCTTCCACGCCAGACCATTGTTGTACCGCGTGCCGGTCGCGCTGGCTGCGTAGAAAATCATCTGCTTGAAGTTGTTCGCATTGGTCCAGCCGCCTTCCTCAGTGGTCAGCCTCGCGTTGCCATACGGGTCGCCGTAAATCGCAGAGGCGTCGCGCGCAATCGTGTTCTGGAAGCCTGCGGTGAACTTGCCGAATGTGTCGTTTTCGATTCCAACCCACGCGTCGCGGTCGAAGATCTGACCCGGGTCTTCCATCTGGCCGTTGGCAACCACATATTCACTCTCCAATCTGAAAATGATCTTGGAGCCGGCGCCAATGTCTTCCGCGCCCTTCAATCCCCAGCGGCTACCGCTAAACCAAGGTTCACCTCCCAGCCCCATACCGATGACGTGATTACCGTTCGCGTCGGCGTGCGACTGATACGTAGGCACGCTCAGGTCCATCAGGCCGTACAGCTGGACGCTCGACTGAGCGTGTGCACCGGTCGCTGCGAACGCACTCGCTGCAACAGCCAAGGTCAGGTATTTCTGCTTCAAGATTGTCTCCTCAGAGTTGTGTGATGAAATTCCGATTTTTTTCCGCGACCCGTTCCTGAGTTCTGAAAACCCAGTTACTGTTTAGGTCCGCGGCTGAGAACAATCCTAATTACCTCAATCCTTCACGCTCCTTTCGCGCATCCGCTGTACAACTAAGTGAAACCACCGATATCCGTCATTTAGTCGTTTTTTTCCCTATTGCGACGCTTCCCTGCTCTTCAGAATGTAGCCGAGCCCGCGCAGCGTCATGATCTGCGCACTCGAAGTAGCCAGGTGCTTGCGTAATCGATGGATGTAGATGTCGATCGCATCCGCGCTCGGCTCGTCGTCGAGACTGAAAACGCTGTCCATCAAGGCAGCCTTGGAGACTGTCTTGCCCTGTCTCAGCATCAAGGTCTCGAGAATCGTATGTTCGCGGCGTCGTAATGCCAGCGGCGTGTCGTTGTGGCGAAACTCGCGTGTGTCGGAGATGTAGTGCAGATCGCCGCAATTGAGCGAAATCGACTTGCCGCTCGACTGCCGGCGGATGAGCGCCTTAATACGCGCCACCAGCTCGCGCGTGTCGAATGGCTTGACAACATAGTCGTCCGCGCCTGCGCTCAAGCAGTCGACCTTATCGTCGATCGAACTGTGCGCCGTCAGCATTAACACCGGCACGTTGTCGCCGCGACGACGAATTCTCGCGAGAACGTCTTTGCCGCTCATGCGCGGCAATCGCATATCCAGCAGGACCACGTCGTAGCGGTGCGTGGTTAGCACTGAATCCGCACTTTCTCCGTCAGGAACGCAATCGACCGCGAAATTCTCGCCGCGTAGCAAGTCGACGATCCAGTGTGCAAGTTCAACATTGTCTTCCACAAGCAGCAGCTTCATCGTCCTCTCCTCAACCGCGCCACGACCGCATGCGGAACGTGGCAACGAGGCCAATACGTCCCGCACCATGCGCCAGGCTAACCGTTCCACCATGGGATTGTGCAATCTCCCGGACGATGGACAAGCCAAGCCCGGTCCCCTCGACATCCGTTGGCCCGCGATAGAAGCGCTCGAACACATGCGCGCGTGTCTCCGCGGGAATGCCCGGACCGTTGTCGACCACCTGCAGCACGACGTCACCCCCCTCCTGCCGGCAAATTGCTGTTACACGCCCGCCGTCCTGCGTATAGCGGATGGCGTTGTCGACCAGATTCGTCACGAGCGCGGTCAGAAGACTCTCACTGCCCGTCACGTGGACGTCGTCGGCCACTTCGGCGCCAAGATCGATCTGCCGCCGCTGCGCGGCCGTCACCAGATCCTCCAGCACCGACGAAACAACCGCGGCCATGTCGACCCTGACCTGCGCACGTTGTTGCGGCGCCGAGCCTGCCTGGGCAAGCAGTAACAACTGGTTCGTCATCTCGGCCATCTTGCGACTGCTGCGGTGTATGCCCGCCAACGCCTCAGCCATCGACGCATCGCAGTGCTCTCGCCGGTACGCGCACTGAATCTGCGTGTCGAGCAACGTGAGCGGCGTGCGCAACTGATGCGCTGCGTCCGTAATGAATTGACGCTGAGTCGCAGTGTGCAGCTTGAGCCGCGCAATACATTGATTGATCGCGTCCACGATGGGCCGCAATTCAGTAGGCAATCGATCCGCTCGAATCGGCTCGAGTTCCATCGGCTCACGGTCGGCAACATCGTCCTTGAGCTTTATCAACGGGCGCAATTCGAAAGTCAGGCCGAGCGGGACGAGCGCCACGGCGAGCGCTAGCATTAGCCACTGACGAATCAATTGCGGGCGCCACAACTGTGCAAGCATCGCCTGTCGAGATGCCTGCGTCTTGGCCACCACGACGGTGACCGTTTCCTCCCTGCCGGAGTCGTACAGTTGCCGCTCATAAGCTATCGCACGGATCGGCTGGCCGGCAAGCGTCGCGTCGTAATACGCCGGGAGCTTCGATATGCGTCCCGGCAGCGGCAGATCGGGGTTGCCGCCGAGCAGTCGTTCGTGGCCAGCGATGACCTTGTAGAACACCTGGTCCCGGTACGGCGACTCGAATATCTCCAACGCGGCTGGTGGAATGTTCGCGATCAGCGCGCCGTTTTCCCAATCGACATCCTCGACAATCGTTCGCGCCGACGACAACAACGCATTGTCCTGCACCAGGTCGGCCGTCTCCCGTGCCGTATCGTACGCACTCAGGCCGGTGAAAAACACAAACGCAGCGAGTGGTAGCAGTAACCACCAAAGCAAGCGTGCACGCAAACTAAGCGGCATGGCGGTGTCCCTGATATGTGCTCGTTAAGTGCAGACGGAGTGCAACGGCTATCGCGTTGCACTCCGTGCGGGCATGGTCTCGCGGGTCCGGGTCTTCGTTATTTCCGTCGACCCTCAGAGCGCGGTCGGTCTCCACTTGAGCAGACGGCTTTCCACTGTTGTCAACAGATAGTCCGCCGCCAGGGCCACCACCGCCAGAACGATCATCGCTGCAAACACGCCGCTTGCATTGAACGCGCCCTGCGCCGTCGAGATCAGCAGGCCGATGCCCTGCTTCGACCCCAGGAACTCGCCCACCACCGCACCGACCAGCGCGAAGCCGAAGCTCACATGCAGGCTCGCCAGAATCCAGCTCAGTGCCGACGGGATCACCACCGAGGTTGTCACCTGACGGCGCGACGCACCCAGAATCTGCGCGTTCGCGATCATGTAGCGATCCGCTTCACGCACACCCTGGAACGCATTGGCGAACACCACGAAGAACACCATTACCACCGCCAGCGCCACCTTCGAGGCCATCCCCAGACCCAGCGCGATTACGAACACCGAACCGAGCACCACGCGCGGAATCGAGTTGGCGATCTTGATGTACAGGCTGAACACATCTGAAAGCAGCTTGTTGCGCCCCAGCAAGATGCCGCAGAACACCCCTGCCACTGAACCGATGATGAAGCCCATGCCGGTCTCTTCGAGCGTCACCCACACCTGTGTGAGCAGCGGTCCCTGCGCGGTGCCGTTGACGAACCAGTCGACGATCTGCGCGAAGATCGCCGAGGGCATCGAGAAGAAAAACGGATCGATCCACTTGAGCCGCGCGGACAATTCCCAACCGCCGAGCACCACGACTAACACCACGATGCGCAAGCCAACCACCAGCGCCTGACGCTGACGGATGCGCTTTTGCGCCACACGCTCGACCTGCGCGAGCGTGGCGGGATCGATACCTGAAGAAGTACCCGCTGTGTCTCGCGGCATTGTTTGTTGAGGGGTAGACATGAATCTCTCCGCTTTGCCTGATTAACCGATCTGCACTTCTTCACGCAGGTCGTGCCAGATGTCGCGCGAGATTTCGATGAAGCGCGGATCGATGCCGTCGACCGGCGCGCCCATCACCCGCACCTCGCCCTTCGCAACCGACATGCTGAAATCGCGCAACGCAACCGTGGCCTTGCCGTCCGGGCTGACAAAACGGCACGACACGGAGCGGAACTCAATGGCCGGCGTGCCTTCGGAAACAACGTGGTTCATTAATTAACGAACATCCATGGAAGTGGCCGAGGCTGCTAAAGCGGCACCGGAAGCGCAACGAATTCAGGCTAAGCTGCGCCGCGAGGTCCGCGCGGTGGCCTATTTCGAATTCACGAAGTCGTTGGTGTAGGTCTTCGCGAGGTCGATATGCTTGCCCTTCACCGAAGGATTGAAGGACGACAGCACCTTCAGCACCGTCTCCGGACCTTCGGCCGGCATCTTGCCGTCCGCCGTGAACATCGGTAATGACGCTTTCAGCGCGCTCACGTAGAGCGCTTTGTCTTTCTGATAGTCGGCGGGCATCTTCGCGGCGATCTCTTCCGCGCTATGCGTGTGGATGAACTGCATCGTGCGAACGAACGCATGCGCAAGCTTTGCCGCGTCAGCTTTGTGCGCATCCGCCCATGCCGCCTGCACATATAGGCTCGACGCCGGATAAACGCCCCCCAGAGCCGCCCGCGTGCCGTCGACCGAACGCATGTCTACCAGCACTTTGGCATCGCCGGCGTTCTGCAACGCGGACACCGTCGGTTCGGTCGTCATCCCCGCGTCAATCCGTCCCTGTTTGATCGCCGCAATGAAACTGGCGTCGGCGCCCACTGGCAGCATCGTGTATTCCGTCGACTGGATGCCGTGCTGGCCGGCAAGATATTGCGTCAGGAAGCTCGTCGACGAACCGAGGCCGGTCACGCCGAGCGTCTTGCCTTTGACGTCGGCCATGCTCTTCAAGCTCGGGGCAGCCTTGGTCGAGACCATTTCAACCTCGCCGGGCACCTGGCCAAACACGACGATCGCCTTGACCTCCTTACCCTTGGTCTGCAGATCGATCGTGTGGTCATAGAAGCCCACGACCGCCTGCACGGCGCCGGCCAGCAACTCGTTTTCGGCATCTACGCCAGCGGGCTGCGACAACAGTTCGACGTCAAGCCCTTCGTCCCTGAAATAGCCAAGCTGTTCCGTCAAGCGTGCCGGCAGATAAATCAGTTTCGTAATGCCGCCGACCATGATCGTGATCTTGCCGCCCTCCGCAGCCGTCACCCGCTGCGATGCAGCGCAGAACAGTAGGCTGGAAGTAAGAACCATATGCCCTATGGCGCGAAAGGTCGGTTTCATCGATTGTCTCCGTTATTGTCGGCGGCAGCGGGATGCCGCCGGTCTGGATCGATGGCGCGATTTTATGAGAAACAACCCTTCTCCCGGCTTTCACGGCAGTGTGTACACCATACGGGATTTCCATGAGAGGAGTGACCGCTCGTGGAACCGTCCGGCTGCCGATATTCCGGAGGGCAATCCGGATTGACAACGTGTCTGTAGCAGGTACTTCCATTCACCCCGAACCTTCACATCGTGGTGAGTAGACCTTGGGAATTGGGCCCGAAGTCTCTCGCTGAACCACACGTGACAGGCGCTTCTCCGCTGCCGTCAACTACTCCCTTCGACGCCCTTCTAAGGGTTAAGTAGCAATTTGAATCTGCGCGATCTGGCGGTTTCGCTGCCGAATGAAGTAGTAGACCTCCAGGGCGATATAGCGCTTGAGACAACGAATCGCTTCAAGCTCGGAGTGTTCCTCGCTGACGCGTTCGGCGGCATACGCCTTTCTACGCGCGTCAGTTCGAAGTCGACCGATGGCAATGATGTGCAGTGCACTATTGGCAGCGCGGTCGCCGCCGCGATTCAGCCGATGCCGCGTTGCCTTTGCCAAAGACGCCGAAACGGGGCTGATGCCGCACAATGCAGCGACGCTGGCCTCAGACTGAAGCCGGCAGCTGTTGTCGCCAGCTGTCAATGACAGCTGCGATGCAGACTCATAGCCGATTGAATTGCGCGAGACCAGATCAGGCGCGAGCTCGTCGACGAGCGCCGCTATCATGACATTGAGGATGGCAATTTCGTCATGCAGTTCCAGATAGCGACGTCCCAAAGACTTCAGCGCGATCGGGTAAGCAGTAGCCGGGTTCCGATAGTCGAGAGATCCGGCCGCCACGCACCCAACGTGTGAATGAGCCGCACACGGGTCATTGCGCGTAGTGATTCACGCAGTTCGTCGGGTGCGCAGACAATCGTATGGTGGATCAGCTATAAGGCAATTCGACGGGCGGCAATCGCCGTCTTGCGACACAGTTTCAGCACGCGCAAGGATTCGATCATGCCGTAGCGGCTTTTGCGAGAGACTGTGCGGACACCAGCGAAACCAGCGTGGGCGGCGGTCTGTGAATCCAGCGTATCGTCTCTTCCGCGCTTGAGCCGGTCGCTCTTATCCGGCGTGGCACCCTCCAGCACTGTCACATGAGCCTGCTGCAGGTAGCGAAGCAGCCTCGCGCCGTAGCTTCCAGCGCATTCGACGCCGTCCCGTGTCAGTTCGCCAAACGACCGCATCTACAACAACATCTGTTTATTGTCGTGCCGGGTAATCGGGAAGCATTCATTACCCCGCGCGCGATCATGATGCGCGTCAACGACACCCACGACATGCAGATCCTTGTGGGTATCAACTTCGCCCATGACACTGCGGCCGCCAACTGTAGCCCGTTCGTCTCTCATACAGCCTTGCTCCGGTTGTCGATATTGGTTTGGGTGATTTCATCGGCATCGTGTACACGGACGAGACAGCAAATTGACAGAGCGTCGGGCCCTTCTCGAATCACACGTATCGACCAGGCAAAATCTCGTCGTTCGACAGTTCCGGATGACTGACAGGTCAGGCGAAAGACAGTCAGTCGATCGGAGTGCGGGTCAGGTCGCCCGGAACGCTTTACCGCACGAGCGCCACCGCAAAAGCCTGTCGTCATCACCACAGATAGGCCGGAAACAACTGATACCTATACTCTTACTGTCAGAGTGCGCGGCCTCTACCCCCGCTGAAAAGGCGCAGGATGGCAAGCAGAATAACGGCCCCAATAAGAGCTGTAATCAGTGACCCGATTATGCCGCTACCCAGGTGTAATCCTAGCGCTCCACCCAACCAGCCCCCGATGAATGCACCCACAATTCCCACGATGATATCGACCACAATCCCGAAGCCGCCGCCGTCGACGATGCGACCCGCCAAAGCGCCGGCAATGCCACCAATAATCAGCCAGAAAATAATTCCATGCGAAACCGGGTCCATATTCCTTCTCCAGTGAGGTCGAGTCCGCGTTAGCGGCGTGCAAGCATTCCGATGATGAGTCCGCCGATGAGCGCCATCGTGACCGCTTTCCATGGCGCTTCATGAACGTAATCGTCGGTCGATTCAGAGACGACGCGGTACTTCGTTTTGACCGCCTCCTGTGCAGAGGCAATCTTGTCCTTCAGGTCTGTTAGCGTCCGGGTGGGCGCTTCGTCGTTGCCCTGCTGGGATGACCCAGAGGAACTGGGCCGGTCAGATGCGACCGGTGGGGGTACCGCTGCGGCAGCGGTGGGTTGCTGGAACTCGGTCATTCGAACCTCCAATTTTGTTTGAATGCCAAGAGGTCGAGCAAGTCTCGTGCCTCACAAAAACGGGGAGTCGATTGAAGTCATCAGCCCGAGGGTTCTCGGCAATTCGGACTTGCGCAGAGTTGAGGCGTTGCTCGCAACGACGCCCGAGACACTCAAAACAACCCAGGCGATGGCGGAACCGGCCGGCGAAAAGTACGCTCAACCGTGGCCATTACTCCAGGCCGAAACGATGGGTCGACAGTCCGATGCGGCCGCGCATTTCCCGCCGAAAGAGCACAACGGACCAAGGGTGCACTATGGCCTCAGTCTGTTAATCAGGTCGATCGGTCCATTCGTGCCTGATTTCTTGCGCAACTATCCGTGCACCGGCAGGTTGCGCAGCACATGAACGACGGAAAGAAATCACGGGAACGTGGGCTAGCCATGGTGCTGCGCAAAGGGCGCTCGAAAGCCACATGCGGTCGATGGGGGCATCACAACATCGACCACGGCAATGTCCGTGTAGAGGAACTCGATTAACTGCCGGAAAATCAACCAAACAACTTCCGGCGGGGCCGATTTAAGCGGTCAAACGAGCCGCTTCCCCGTCTCCTGTTACTCAAATAACTTCCGGGATCGGCCACTTTGAAACCATAAAACTTCCGCCGTGCCGGAGAACGCCCGACCTGGCGATCAGCCTTATCGCCGTCGCCATGCATCAGCGCATCCGAGCGCGCAGCGTCACTGCGCGCTTCGCCACGAATCATGCGTAGTACCCAAGGATCGACTTTACCTCCATGTACTCTTCCATGCCTTCGATCCCGTACTCGCGTCCATTCCCAGACTGCTTGTACCCGCCGAACGGCGCCTGCGGATCCCATGCCGGGTAGTTCAGATGCACCTGGCCTGACTGGATGCGAGCGGCGACCGCGTGCATGCGTTCCCTGTCCTTGCCCTGGATATGCGCGCCGAGGCCATACACCGTGTCGTTCGCGATGGCGATCGCTTCTTCGACCGTATAGTAAGGAAGAATCGCGAGAACCGGCCCGAAGATCTCCTCCTGTGCAATGGTCATATCGGTGCGGACATCCGAGAAGATTGTCGGGCGCGCGTAAAAGCCTTTGCTGAATCCGACCGGTCTTCCGGTGCCGCCCACAATCAGCTTTGTTCCTTCGTCGATACCTGCCTCGATCATCCGCTGCACCCTGCCGAACTGCGCGCGATTGGCGAGCGGGCCGTGGGTCGTCGCTTCGGCGAACGGATTACCGACGATCATCTGTTCCGTCGCCGCGACCGCCAGCGTTTCGACCTCGGCCGCGATGCTGCGCGGCACGATCATGCGGGTCGGCGCGCTGCACGATTGCCCCATATTGCGGAATGCCGCTGCGACGCCAAGCGACACGGCACGCGGCAGATCGGCATCCGGCAATACGATGTTGGGGGATTTGCCGCCAAGCTCCTGGGCCACGCGCTTGACAGTGGGCGCGGCTGCCTGGGCGACCAGCACACCCGCCCGCGTCGAACCTGTGATCGACACCATATCGACTTGCGGATGGGACGCGAGCGCCGCACCCACTTCAGGGCCCGTGCCGCTCACGAGGTTGAATACGCCAGCGGGAATGCCCGCGTCGGCGATGACCTCCGCAAACAGCAAGGCGCTCAGCGCAGACAACTCGCTGGGCTTCAGCACCACGGTACAGCCGGCTGCAAGCGCCGGTCCCACCTTGGCCGTGATCTGATAAATCGGCCAGTTCCACGGCGTGATGAGCGCGCACACGCCGATCGGCTCGCGCACGACCGCAGTCGTTCCCCGCTGGACGCGGAAAGGGTAACTTGCCAGATTATCCCTCGCGACACGGATATGTTCGGCCGCGAGCGGCACATGCGCGCCGCGCGCGTAATTGATCGGCGCGCCCATTTCCATCGTCAGCGCCTGGGCGAACAGTTCGGCACGCTCGATGATCAACGCATGAACGCGGTCCAGCAGCGCAGCGCGCTCCTTCGGTGACGTCACGGACCATCGCACGAACGCTTTGCGCGCGGCTTGCACGGCGCGGTCGACGTCGCGTGCGTCGCCAAGTGGAATCTCGCAGAGCGTGTCTTCGGTAGACGGGCACACGACCGCCGCATGCGCAGTACCTGCGGGGGCAGTCCATTCGCCGTCGATAAAGAGCCGGTCCAGCCGGCCCGCTTGCTTCAGGTGAAGAACAGGTGAATTCATTGCAACGTGTCCTTGAGTAGTACCGTGCGCTCACAAAAAGGCTAAAACCGCGGCTTAACGAGGTGGCAAGGGATGGCAGCCTGATTAACGTTCGTGGCTGCGGTCCGAGCCGGTTTACTCCGTCGGGCAGGTGATAAATCCGTTCTTAAAAGTCGGCGACCTTTCCCCACACCGACTCTTCGAATCGCTCCGGACGATAGGGTTCGGGATCAACGATCGGCGGCGCGCCTGTGACCATATCCGCGACGAGATGACCGCACCCGGGCCCAATGCCGAAGCCGTGGCCGCTCAGGCCAGCGGCCAGCACGAACCCCGGCAGTTCCTTCGCTTCGCCGATAGCGGGAACGCCGTCCGGTGTCATGTCAATGTAGCCTGCCCAGGATGCGGTGACCCGGCTCTCTCGGATCACCGGACACAGATCGATTGCCCGCTTGCGAATCTCCTTGAGCGTGGCTTCATCGACGCAGGGGTCCAGCACCCGCATGTTTTCCATAGGGCTCGGGCAGTCGAGTCGCCAGCGCCCGGCTCCTTCATGACCGGAGCGCACGCCTTCCAGATTACCCGGACTGAGGCTGCGCCAGCGGCGTCCGAACATCGGCATGAAGTCCTTTGCATAGCGGATCTTCTGCAGCGTGGGATCGAGCTTTGCCAATCCACTGATTGCGAGCGAATACGCTTCGTCACCGCGTCGCGTGACGGTAATGCCCGATGTGTGCAGCGCATCCGGCAACGTGCCCCGCCGCAGTGAGACCGACATGACAGAAGATCGAATGGTCGCCTGCGGCAGACGGATGCCCAGTTGCCGGCAAAACGTGGAAGCCCATGCGCCGCCGGACAGCACCGCGATCTTCGTGCGGATCGTGCCATGCTCAGTCACCACACCGCTGACCCGGCCGCCTTCGGTTTCGATCCCCCGCGCGGCGCAGTTCTGATGAACCGTTCCGCCCAGCCTCATGATGCTGCGAGCCACCGCCGGCGCAGCGTTGGCCGGATCGGCGGTGCCGTCGGTCGGCGCGAACACGCCGCCTTTCCAGTTGCGTCCGGTCGCAGCAGCCCGTTCGGTTGCCAGTTTACTGCCGAGCACCTCCGTCCTGACACCCGCCGTGCGTGCGAATTCGCACCAGCGCGTCCAGGTGGCGAGTTCGCTGTCATCGTTGCTCAGATACAGCAGGCCGCTGCGGCGAAAACCGGTGGTCTCACCAGACTCGGCTTCAAACTGCTCCCATAGCCGCAGGCTTTCGGTCGCAATCGGCAATTCGCGCGCATCGCGGTTTTGTTGACGGCACCAGCCCCAGTTCCGGCTGGACTGCTCGCCCCCGACTATGCCTTTTTCGATGAGCGAAACCTTCACGCCCCGCTTCGCCAGAAACCATGCTGTGAATACACCGACGATGCCCGCACCGATCACGACAACATCAGCGCTGTCGGGCAGGCTCGGGGTGGTATCGACGCGGGTCAACGGTACGCGCATCTGCTAGAGCTCCTTCCTGAGTCGTATATTCGGTGAATCGTATATTGGCGATTGTCGAACACCACAAAGCTCAGGTTGTCGAATGTTGAATCGCTGGTCGCTAAAGCAGACTTAACGGTCAGCGGCGCGAGGCGGCAAGCGGGCTCATCTGCCAAGCATGTGCGTTCGCAATCGAGCCGCTTATCGAACCAGCCAGGTGGCTGCATGCCGGGGTTGCTATCCATTCCCAGCGCAGGCTCGTGCTACGCCAAGCTGTTGCGGCGAGGCCTAGAACATCGCCTGACTGATGAGGCCATACAGTCGCCATACCGGATCGGGCTCACCTGTATGCATGTCAGCAGGCGCATTGCGGACCATCTTCACGACGGTATCCACCCGCTTCAATCCTTGTCCGATCAGCCAGTCGGGCAGACTCGTTCCCGAGGGGACATCGACACGAACGAACTCGCCTGCGCGACCCGCCAGCCAGTAGCCGATCAGCGCTTTCGCCCGAAGGTCGTCGTGAGAACGGAGTGCGAGCACAGGACCAATCACGTAGCCCCGGCCAAAACGACGGAGCACCGAGAATCCGGTAATTTCGCCGTCGCATTCGAGCACCACGCTTTCCCCGAGCTTCAGCAATGCGGACATCATCGCGTCGCGCTGCAGCCCGCAAGCACGCGAACACAGTTCAATGAGAGCGGGGGAGTCGGCAGGAGTCGCCGCCCGCAATCTTTCGCCGTCGGGCAACGCAAGCGGCGAAGTCTCGCCGACGTACGCTTGAAACTGGTCCAGCGACCCACACACGTCAAACCCCAGCTTTTCGTAGAGCGGCTGACCGGCTGGCGTCGCATGCAGGAAAGTGATGCGTGGCCCGAGTTCTTCGAGCAGCATTTCCATCAGCCTGCGGCCAATGCCACGCCCCTGATGCTCGGAAGACACAATCACGAGACCAAGAGACGCGCGCTCGATTCCGAATTTCCAGCACAGCGCAGTGCCAATCACGGCACCGTTTTCTTCCGCGACGAAGCCCGTACCCTCGTCAGCGGCAAATTGCCAGTCCTCCGGCCGATGCGGCCAACTGACTGCCATAGACAGGCCATGAGCCGCCGGTATATCAGTCGAAGTAAATCTCCGATAGCGAAGATTTGTCGTTGGCGATGAAGCGCTCATAAGAGAATCCAGTTTCATTAGGTTGCCTTAAGACATGCCCTGACCCACTACCGTGCCGATCCGAATCCACGCTATATCAATGCGACCGCTTCGATCTCGATCTTCAGATCGAAGTGAAGCGCCGGAACCGGTACGACGGCGCGAGCGGGTTTCGCGTCGCCGGCCCAGCGCGCATAGATGGCGTTAAAGCTCGGCCAATGCTCGACATCGACGATATAAACACGGACCTGAGCTAGTTTCGAAACGTCGCTGCCCGCACCAACAAGCGCCGCCTCAAGATTTGCCAATGCCTGCTCTGCCTGGTCTTCGAAAGGACGATCCGCGAGCTTTCTGCCGTTCAGATCGATCGGTAGTTGACCCGACACGAAAATCAGGCCATTTGCGATCGCAACGTGACTGTAATGCCCGCCCGGCATCGCCAGTCCGGCGGGATTCATCGTCTGGGGGAAGTGGGCACCGTGTTCCTGTTGATCCATGAAGGCCACTCAAGTTTGAAAAGGCTCGCCCCTCACACCTCAGTGAAGTAGACGCGCGAGCCGGGTCACGTTTGCCCGACGGGCGACGCCGCCGGCATGTTCGCGAGTTCATCGCTAAACCCAAGTCCATACGCAGCACTATAGAAAGAAAACTTTTTGTCGTGTTTAATATCCGATGAACTCATCGTTAAAGGCTGTTTAATGATCGAACTGGAAGACATGCGCCTGTTCCGCGCGCTCGGCGTGGCACACTCGCTTGCTGCAGCCGCCAGGCTACTGGATCTCACGCCTCCCGCTGTCACGGTGCGTCTTCAGCGCATCGAAGAGCGTATGGGAGTTCGTCTGGCCACACGCGCCGCCAGAGGCATTTCGCTGACGAACGAAGGCCAGCGGCTTGTCCAGGAAGCAATAGAAATCCTGGAGCGGATCGAGTCGATTCCTTCGCGCGTCTCCAGTGAGTCGGCAGGTGTAAGCGGTCATTTGCGCGTAGTCGCGCCGTTTGGTTTTGGCCGCGCGCACGTGGCGCCGCTGGTTCGCGATCTGCATCTCGCACACCCGAATCTCGCGATTTCGCTCATCCTGTCCGACAGCCCGCTCACGGCAGCGGCTGGTGCCGACGCGGTCGTGTCCATCGGCAACATTAAGGGGTCGTCCTGGATAGGACACTATCTCGCCCCAAACGACCGCTTCCTGTGCGCGAGCCCAGCCCTTGCGCGTCGCCTGTCGAAACTCGAGCATCCATCCGAACTCACGCAATACGAATTCCTGACGTTGCGCGAAAACGATGAAGACGTTACGCGCCTGCGTTTCACCCGGCCGAATGGCACGGGCAAACGCGGGGACCAGGCCGTCACGATTCGGCTAGCCGGCGCTTTGTCGTCGAATGACGGTACGGTCGTTAGCGACTGGGCGGTCGACGGCCTCGGCATTGTCGAACGATCCGAATGGGACGCCGCGCGGCTGATCGCAGCGGGAAAGCTGAAGCGAGTACTACCGGCATGGCGCCTCGAACCGGCGCCGGTGATGGCCCTGGTGCCCACGCGTCATGGCCTGACGATCCGCCAGCGTGTGTTTCTCGAGGCCGCGAAACGAGCCTTCGACCCAGTACCCTGGCGTGTCTGAGGTGATATTCAATGGGGCTTAACGGTCGGTTTATCCTTCGTTAAACACAAGGGAACACGAAGCTCCTACCGTGGCGGCACTTTCCTCACGGCGCCATGCTGATGCCGGGAGACCACTCGCGCAAACAATCGCAAGAAGTCGCAGATGGAATTGCAGTCGCTGAACACACCCGCAGCATTGATCGATGTAGAGCGGTCACAGCGGCGTGACGCTGGCCGACGCGCACGCGACGCGCATCGCGCCGTTGATCGTCGGCGCACCAATACCGCACGAACTGTCTGCATTTTCCGGCGACGTGGTCGTCTCCTCGGCAGGGCTTGCCGGGTTGATTTGCTGAGCTGGAGTTCGACTCTCCAACGCAGTCGGGTTGCGACCTAGAAATCAGCAACCTTGCCCCATGCGGAGTCGCTGAATCGGCTGGGCCGATACGGTGTGGGATCCACGATAGGTTCGGCCCCGGTGGCGAGGTCCGCGATCAGGTGGCCTGCGCCGGGGCCGATGCCGAAACCGTGTCCGGAAAAGCCTGCTGCCAGAATCAATCCCGGCGTACCAGGCATTTCGCCAACACCGGGAACACCATCCGGCGTGCTGTCGACGAAGCCGGCCCACGCGTGGGTGATCTCTGCCTGGCCGAGTTCGGGCAGTAGTTCGACGGCGCGGCGGTGGGTCTCCTCAATGGTCGGCAGATCCGGCTTCGGATCGAGAATGCGCACCCGCTCCATAGGTGTCGGCGCGTCGAGCCGCCAACGCTTCAGCGTTTCGTGCCCACCGCGAATGCCCTCCAGACCACCGGGAAGAAGGCTGCGCCAGCGCCTGGCGAACATCGGTACGAATTGTGGGGCGAATCGTATGAACTGCGGCGTGACGTCTACGCGTGCGCGGCCGCTGATGGCCAGCGCATAGCGTCCATCGTTGCGGCGTGTGATGGACACGCCCGAGGTGAACAAGGCATCCGGCAACCGATGTCCTCCAGGAGACACGCTAAGGATGGATTGGCGGATCGAGGCTTGGGGAAAACGGATACCAAGCTGGCGGCAGAACGAAGATGCCCAGGCGCCACCCGCCAGGATCGCCGTTCTGGTCTTGATGACCCCCGCTTCCGTGACGACGCCGCTGACCCGCCCGCCTTCCAATTCAACGCCGCGGGCCGCGCAGTGCTGGTGGACACTGCCACCGAGCTTCATGAGCGCAGTGGCCACTGCCGGTGCGGCCTTGGCAGGATCAGCGGTGCCATCGCTGGGCGAGAAGACGCCGCCTTTCCAGGCGCGGCCGGTCGCCTGCCCCCGCTGGCCGGCTTGCCGACTATCGAGCATGTAGGTTGTCACCCCGGCGGTCTTCGCAAAGTCGCCCCAACTGGACCAGCGAGACAGCTCGGCCTCGTCGTTACTGAGATACAACAGCCCGCAGCGATGAAAGCCGGTGTCTTCACCGGTTTCAGCGGCAAATCGTTCCCACAGATCAAGGCTTTTGCTCGCCATCGGCAATTCGCGAGCGTCGCGGTTCTGCTGCCGGCACCAGCCCCAATTGCGGCTCGACTGTTCGGCGCCGATCCGTCCCTTCTCGACGAGCGCGACTGAAAACCCGCGCCGGGCCAAGTAGTAGGCGGCAAAGACGCCGATGATGCCACCGCCGATCACGACCACGTCGGCCGCGGCCGGCAACGTGGGCGAAGTCTGGATGTGGTTCAGCGGAGGAGACATGATCAATCTCGCTCGATTGAAGTCTGGACGCTTTGAACAACGTAAAACTTCGCCACCCGTTCACTGCTTTCCCACCCGATCGGTGCGCCCCGGGGCACGAAAAGCGCGTCGCCGGCGCCTAGCGACAGCACGCTGCCATCAGGCGCCGCGAACCGCACGCTGCCGGCCAGCAGTTGCATGAACTCGTTCACGCGATGCGGGCGAACAACCCGGTGATAAGGCGTCGAATCCCACGTGCCCGCGAGGTACTCCGCGCCGTCGTCGGTAAAGACGTTGTCGCTTCGGCATTGCGGCGCCGGGCCCAGCAGCACCTCCGCCGGTAGCGAAGCGGACGGTCTGAAGTTGGCGTCGGCACGCAGGGGGATAAGTCCGCGCTTTGTCGGTTTCTCGCAGGCAGCCGCACAGAACACGAACCGCACGCGGGATTCGGCGAGGACGCGAAGCGCCGTACCGGCCCCGATGACAGCACCCGCTTGCGGACCGAGCATTAACGGCGCCTCACCGGCCGCTTGCAGAGTGAGTTGTCCTTCCACCACGACGATGGTTTCAATGTGGGGAAAGCTCGCGACGTTGAGCTCACCAATAAAGCTGGCCCGACCCGCGACCATCGAGTCCGGTCCTTCCCACGCGATTTCGCGATGTCGTGCAAAGGGGTCGTCCTTGCCGAACGCCGCCCTGCGGAACGAGGTTGACAGAGGTGCGCCGTCGGCGCGATGCAGCACGAGGGCCACGGTCATTTTTTGCTCCTGCGCATAGCGCGAAAATTTCACTGAAAAACCCGGAAGGCAGTGCACGCGCGGCGCACCGAAGTCACGACCACGTCGCGATACGGCTTCCGTACACCGAGCACGTGATCAGGCCGATAGCCGGAGAAGAACGCGACGAACCTTCCCAGTTCCACGCCGTGCAAACCGTAGCCGTAAATTTCGCGAGCCATCTCGGCCATGCGGAACTTCGTGGGCGTGCCATGGCAGTCAAAAGCGATGTACGTTGGCTCGAAAGCGACCATGGTAATAGTCTCCTCGTAACGGTGAACCCTTAAGTTCCGTAGGGAGAAAAGGAAACTTCTTGTCGAGTATTTAACCAGCGCAAAAAGTCAGGATGTCGTTGATTTGAGCGGGTAAAAAGCGCAACCCACCCATTATTAGCAACGCTAACGGCATGATCTGCGGTGAATGGCCCAAGACGATTGCCAGATCAATGAGAACTCGAGAACTGTATTCGCGGCTGCCGAAACAGCTAGCCGTCTGCAGCGGAGTTGAAAGACTGAACGCGCGCAGTTTCAGCCGGTCCGCGATGACGTCGCGCTCGGGGGACTGCTTACAAAGAACAGCGCGCGTTAGAGGCGCCGCAGGAGCCGGCGAGTGTCAGCAATTGCAATCACCCTTGCCGTCCCAGGATTTTGCGTGAAGAAATTATCCGGACGCATGTGTGCAAATACGCTCACACGGCATCATCCCGTCTCAGTCCACCGTATCTCAGATGCCTTCAGATGGCTGCGCATCGCAGATTGAGCAGCGAGCGGGTCGCGCTCCTCGAGCGCGCGATAAATCGTCTCATGTTCCGCGAGTGCCGCTGCCCAGGTTTGCCCCGTCTCCGCGTGACCGCTAAGGCGCGCTGAAATCGGACTGTGACGCTCGTCGAACAATTCGGTCACCATCCGGACCAGCACGAGATTGCCGGTCATCTCTGCGATACCCACGTGGAACGCGCGATCATGGTCGAGCGGAGAGCGCCCTGCCTTGATCTGCGAGCGCATCCCATCGAGCGTCTCGCGCAGGCGGGTCAACCGCTCCGGCGTAATCAGCGCGGCAGCCAGCACGATCAGCGAGCCTTCCAATACCGCGCGTGCCTGCATCAACTCGGACGGACTTTCGCCCAAGGCGACGGTTGCATTCGGCGAACGCTCGGGCGTCCGGCACACGTAGACACCGGAGCCCTGGCGAATCTCAACGGAGCCCGCAATCTCCAGTGCGATCAGCGCTTCTCGCAGTGAGGGCCGCGAAACGCCCAGTTGCTGGGCGAGATCACGCTCGGGAGGCAAACGTGCGCCCTGGGCGAAGCCACCCGACTGGATAAGCGCCCGTATCTGGTCGGCAATGTGCTGATAGAGACGTTTCGTCTCGACCTGTTTGAGTTGGGTGCCTGTCAAATGTCCTCCCTAGAAACCGTGTGTCGCCCACCGTGCGATTGGCCGCGTCGCCTTTTTGGTCAGGCCAATTAGCCCAGATTTGACTTGATAGAGATTATAGGCCACCCGTCTGCTTGACCGTCAACTAGCCACCAGCGCTGGCTTCTGACGTGGGAACCATGGGCCTATCGCGGCCAGCACCAGCCGCGAATACAGCTTAGTCTATCCATCCAAAGCAAAAGTGGCTTGACCAATTCTCGCTGCGTACCTATGATTAATTTGCCCCCGCCGTTCGCTGCCGCACCGGTTAAGGGTTCGTTTCGCGAAGAACAAAACCACGTACCCGCCCACCGGCGGCGTCACGAATTGGAGACAGCCTTGCTGGAATTCTCGACACGGCCCGCGCCGCGCCGCGCTCTATTGGCGCGCCCGCATTCTGGTCATGCCCGCCTCGCAGTTGCTCCGGGCGAACATCGTACGTCCGCCCCGTCCGCCCCTGTTTCGGCGTCCGAACCGGCAAACGCGCCGCCTGCCGATGCGCCCGCTCGCGCCTCACGGCCCGACGAGAACGGCGAGTTGTTGCGGCTCACGGGCGTGACCAAGCGCTTCCCAGGCGTCGTCGCACTGGACAGCGTCAGTTTCGACTTGCGGCGTGGTGAGGTTCATGCGGTATGCGGAGAAAACGGCGCGGGCAAATCCACGCTGATGAAAATCATCAGCGGCCAGTACCCGCCCGACGATGGCTCCATCATCTACAAGGGCAGCGAATGCCACTTCGCTTCGTCG
Organism: Paraburkholderia sp. RL17-381-BIF-C; assembly: GCF_046026435.1. Lineage (NCBI taxonomy): Bacteria > Pseudomonadati > Pseudomonadota > Betaproteobacteria > Burkholderiales > Burkholderiaceae > Paraburkholderia > Paraburkholderia sp. RL17-381-BIF-C. The sequence goes on from NZ_JARESX010000016.1 coordinate 32,063, forward strand.
CTCGACGCTCAAGCCGCAGGCATCGCCATCATTCACCAGGAGCTGAACCTGGTGCCGCACCTGTCGGTGGCTGAGAACATCTTTCTCGCCCGTGAACCGCGCCGTGGGGTATTCGTCGACCGGGCGCGTCTGCGCGCCGATGCGCAGCGCTGCCTCGACCGGCTCGGGGTCGACATCGCACCGGGAACACTCGTGCGCACGCTCCCGGTCGCGCAACGGCAAATGGTGGAAATCGCCAAGGCGCTCTCGCTGGACGCCGAAGTGCTGATCATGGACGAGCCCACGTCGTCCCTCACGGAGACGGAAACCCGCCAGCTCTTCAGGATCATTCACGAGCTGAAGCGCGCCGGCGTCGGAATCATTTATATCTCGCACCGGCTCGATGAAATGACCGAGATCGTCGACCGCGTCACCGTCATGCGCGACGGACGTTATGTGTCGACAGACGTTTTTCGCGAAACCACCATCGATAAGGTCGTCGCACGCATGGTCGGCCGTTCGCTCGAAGATAAGTTTCCGCCGCGCACGTCCGTTCCGACCGGGGAGGTCTTGCTGTCGGTCGATCAATTGACGCGCGCGAATGTCTTCGGACCCGTCAGCTTCGAATTGCGGCGCGGCGAGATCCTGGGTTTCGCCGGCTTGATGGGTGCGGGCCGAACGGAAGTGGCACGCGCGATCTTTGGCGCCGATCTGCCCGACAGCGGCACGATCAGGCTAGGTCACGAGACCCTTGCGATCCGCTCGCCGATCGACGCTATCCGGCACGGCATTGCGTACCTGTCCGAAGACCGCAAGGCCAACGGCCTGTCGCTCAACATGCCCGTCGCCAGCAATATCACGCTGGCCAACATGGATGCGGTCTCGAACCGGCTGGGATTTATACGCTTCGCAACCGAGGCCGCAGTTGCGAAACGCTACGTGGACGCACTGGGCATACGCACGCCAAGCGTCAGGCAGATCGCACGCAACCTGTCAGGCGGCAATCAGCAGAAGGTTGTCATCAGCAAGTGGCTGTTCCGCGATTCACGCGTGCTGTTCTTCGACGAGCCCACCCGCGGCATCGACGTCGGCGCCAAATTCGCGATCTACGAACTGCTCGACAAGCTGGCGGCGCAAGGCATCGGCGTGGTCATGATCAGCTCCGAACTGCCCGAGATTCTCGGCATGACGGATCGCGTGGCTGTTTTTCATGAAGGCGACCTCGTAACGATCCTCGAGACCCGTCAAACGAGTCAGGAAGAAATCATGCATTACGCCTCGGGACGCCAAGGCGCTTCGGACACCTCGGGAGCTTCGCAATGAGCACGCTTACACGTCCCAGCCCCTCGCTTGCCAGCGAACGGCGCAAGGATCTGATCCAGAAGTTTGCCGCCTTCGCCAGCCTGATTGTGATGATCCTGGTGTTCTCGTCCACGAGCGAGGCCTTCCATACCGTAGACAACGCGATGACCGTCGCGCTGCAGGTGACCTCGATTGCCTACCTTGGCGTCGCCGCGACCTGCGTCATCATCACGGGCGGCATCGACCTGTCGGTCGGCTCGGTGCTCGCGCTGTCCGGTGTCGTGGCGGCCCTCGCCGTGAAGGCCGGCATGCCGGTCACCGTCGGCATGCTGCTCGGCATCGTGATCGGCGCGTTGTGCGGCGCAGTGAACGGTCTGTGCGTCACGCGCATGCGCCTGCCGCCGTTTATCGCCACGCTCGGCATGATGCTAGTGGCCCGTGGCCTGGCACTGCAAATCACCGGCGCGCGCCCCGTGTCGGGGCTGGGTGAAGCCTTCGGCGTGCTCGGCAACGGCGCGTTGTTCAGGATCGAGACGATCGGGGCGGACGGCTTTCCGGACGTGAAGTTTCCAGGCATCCCCTACCCCGTGCTGCTGATGATCGTCATCGCCGTCGCCGTGTCGATCATGCTAAGCCGCACCACGCTCGGCCGGCATATTTACGCGGTCGGCTCCAACGCCGAAGCGGCCCGGCTGTCCGGCGTCAATGTCGCGCGCGTGACGATGTTCACGTATGTGCTCTCCGGTGCGCTTGCAGGCGTGACCGGCTGCGTGCTGATGTCGCGACTGCTCACCGCGCAGCCGAATGAAGGCGTGATGTACGAACTCGACGCGATTGCCAGTGCGGTGATCGGCGGCACCTCGCTGATGGGCGGCGTCGGCACGATTTCCGGCACGGCGATCGGTGCATTCGTGATCGGCATTCTGCGCAACGGGTTGAACATGAATGGAGTGTCGAGCTTCATTCAGCAAATCATCATCGGCCTGGTGATTCTGGGCACTGTCTGGATCGACCAGCTCCGCAATCGCCGGTGACATCCATCGGCGCTTCGGACCGGCTGGTCTGCAGCGCCGAGAAGTCCATGTACGACAACAAATCCTCACAGGAGTAGAGACATGCGCACATTCCAACTGAGCCTGCTGGCCGCCACCCTGATGCTGGCCACCGGACTTGCTCGCGCCGCCGGCGGCGAGATCGCGGTAATCGTGAAGACATCGAGTTCCAACTACTGGCAGAACGTCCAGAAGGGCGCGAATGCGGCAATGGGTCAACTCAAGGGCTACACGATGACTTTCCAGGGCCCGGCGGCGGAAACCGCCATTGCCGACGAGGTCAACATGGTCGAGAACGCGGTGAATCGCAAGGTGGCCGGTATCGTGCTCGCCCCGTCCGATCCGGACGCGCTCGTGCCCGCCGTCAAGAAGGCGTGGGAAGCCCATATCCCGGTCGTCATCATCGATTCCGCGCTCTCCGATTCCGGCAAGCAGTACTACCAGTCATTCCTCTCGACCGACAACAAGAAGGCGGGCGAACTGTGCGCCAAAGCGCTGATCGACCGCGTGGGCCAAAGCGGCAAGATCGCGATCATGTCCTATGTCGCCGGCGCGGGCTCGGAAATCGGCCGGGTGGGCGGATTCCGCGACTATCTGAAGGCACATTCGCAATTGCAGGTGGTGGGACCTTTCTATTCGAACTCGCAGATGGCGACGGCGCTCAACCAGACCACCGACACGTTGACCGCCAATCCCGACCTCAAAGGCATTTTCGGCGCGAATGAGCCAACCGCGGTCGGCATGGGTCGTGCGCTCGAACAGTCCGGCAAAGCCGGCAAAGTGGTGGCGATCGGCTTCGACGGCAATCAGGATCTGCAGGGTTTCATCAAGGACGGCACGCTTGCCGCCACCGCCGTGCAGGGCTCGTACCAGATGGGCGAGCTAGGCGTGAAAACGGTGGTCAATCTGATCGAGAAAAAGCCGGTATCGAAGAACCTCGATACCGGTGTGGTGATGGTGACAAGAGGCAACATCGACAAACCTGAAGCGAAGAACGTGCTGTATTGATCATCCTGGCCGACCGGGCGGCTCGATATGAATCTCGCCCGGCCGCCGCTGCAAGACGTACTCGAACTAACGCTGCGCCGCTCGAAACGGCGACGAAATAAGGATTGCTATGCTTACGGTAATATGCGAGACGCCAGGAAAGCTGAGCGCACAGGAAAGGCCTAAACCCGAAACGGGAAAAAACGACGTGCTCTTACGCGTCAAGCGTGTTGGCGTATGCGGTACGGACTTGCATATTTTCACGGGAAATCAGCCTTATCTGGCCTATCCGCGCGTGATGGGCCATGAGTTGTCCGGCATCGTCGAACAGGCGCCGCCCCACAGCGGACTCGTTGCTGGCGATCAGGTCTTCGTGATGCCGTATCTGTCGTGCGGCCAATGCATTGCGTGCCGCCGCGGCAAGACCAATTGCTGCGTGAATATCCAGGTGTTGGGCGTGCATCGAGACGGCGCGTTCACCGAGTACCTGAGCGTTCCCGCGCAGTTCGTTCACAAGGCCGAAGGCATCACGCTCGATCAGGCGGCCATGGTCGAATTCCTTGCGATCGGCGCGCATGCGGTCAGGCGTGGCGACGTGAAGCAGGGTGAACGCGTGCTCGTAGTCGGCGCGGGGCCGATCGGCATGGCGGTTCTTACCTTCTGCAAACTGCGCGGTGCGACGGTGACCGTCCTCGATACGCGTGCGGACCGGCTAGATTTTTGCGTCAAACATCTAGGCGCCGCCGCAGCCGTGCAGATTGGCGACGGCGATCACGCGCAATTGTCGGAACAGACAGACGGCGACTTCTTTGATGTGGTGTTCGACGCAACCGGAAACCCCAAAGCAATGGAACGCGGCTTCCAGTTCATCGCCCATGGCGGCCGGTACGTTCTGGTTTCCATCGTGGCTGACACGATCACTTTTTCGGACCCGGAATTCCACAAGCGCGAAACCACCCTACTCGGCAGCCGTAACGCTACACTCGAGGACTTCGAAACCGTCATCAAGGCCATGCGGGCAGGCCATATCCCGGACCGCGCACTGAATACGCATCGACTTGCGTTAGCCGATGTCCCCGCTCAATTTGCGACACTGCTCGATCCTGCCGGCGGTGTCGTCAAAGCTATTGTGGAATGTTAGCGATGCACCCTTCGCATGAGGAAGCACCAACCCTTGCCGCACCGCTCACGCAACCCATTCTGCAATTTGGCACAAGTCGTTTCCTTCAGGCACATGTCGATTTATTCGTCTCGGAGGCGCTCGAGTCGGGCCAACCAGGTGCGGCGCCAGGCGGCATTGCCGTGGTTCAGACCACAGAGAGCGCCGACAGCGCCGCGCGCGTCGCCGCGCTCGCGAACGGTCGTGGCTATCCGGTTCATATACGTGGACTGCATTCGGGCCGATTGATTGACCTAACACTCACAGGACGGGCGATTCGCCAAGCGGTACATGTGCGCAGGGATTGGGCGCGGATCCGCCAGACGATCTGCGGTCCGGTGCAGATCGTTGTCTCGAACACTGGGGACCAAGGCTATCAACTCGATGAACGCGATAACGCCAGCGATTTCGCGGACCCGAGCCGCGTACCACACAGTTTTCCTGCCAGACTGCTGTCCTTGTTGCACACTCGGTGGCAAAACCACCCCGAGGCGCCGCTATCACTCTTTCCCTGCGAGCTGATCGAAAAAAACGGCGAAGTGTTAAGAGGCATCGCCGTGGAATTGGCGTTGCGGTGGCAGATGCCCGAAGAATTCATCCGCTATCTGATTGACCATTGCGTATGGGCCAATTCGCTGGTCGACAGGATCGTGTCAGAGCCGATCCGGCCTGTGGGCGCGATCGCGGAACCGTATGCACTGTGGGCGATAGAACAGCAGCCACGGCTGCAGATACCGTGCGTACACCCTTCGATCGTGCTCACTCAGAATCTCCAGCATTTCGAGCGGCGCAAGCTGTTCCTGCTGAATCTCGGGCATACCTTTCTTGCCGAGCGCTGGTTACGCGAAGCTCGCGCAACTGACGAGACAGTCTGCGCTGCGATGAACGACCCTGTCCTACGCGCGAAACTCGAGACGGTCTGGCAACAGGAGGTCTTGCCGATATTCGATCTCCTCGGTGAAGGGGATGATGCGTTGGCCTACGTCGCGCAGGTCCGCGAACGCTTGCTGAATCCGTTTCTCGCGCACCGCCTCGCCGATATTGCACAGAATCACGCGCAGAAGAAGCAGCGTCGGATTGCCCCATTGTTGGCGTTGGCGGCCTCCCTGATGCGAGCTACAGGCACGATAGTCGATCAACCACTTCTTACAGAAATGATGGCTGGCGACATCTGACGTTATCGGTATTGGCTGTTCGTGTTCCAGATCTCGCTTCAACGCATCTTCTCCGAGGCCCGATCGGTGACGATCTTGCGCGGCATCGAGCTCGAGCGCGGCATATGCTTGAAAAACCGTTTGGCGGCGGCCTTGTCGTGCCGCCTTGTAGCAGGAGGTTGAGTTCGGCGCCCCGCTCGTCGACCACGCGGCACAGCGGGCACGGTTCACCACGCAGCGTAACGGACATCTCGTCCAGGTGCCACGTACCGCGCGACTTGCAGCGGGCTGCGTTCACCCTATCGGCAAAGCGTGCGCCGAACTTCTCGTACCAGCGGTGAATTGTTTCGTAGCTGACCGCCACGCCGCGCCCGAACAGCAACGCTTCAATGTCGCGCAGGCTGGACCGGTACCGGAAATACCACCGCACTGCATGGCTGACAATCGACGCCGGGAACCGGTGGCCGCATAGAGCGATTTCGTCATCGCATCATGTTACGTGAACGCCCCGCCAACGTGCCAGTACCGAGCGCCCCCTCAGTGCGAAGAATCAAAATGTGTGACCATCGGCATTTCCGTATTCGATGCCATCGTCCGCCTACAATCTGATGATGAGTCTCTTGCGTAACCATACTGGCGTGCCAGATTGATTTGCTCACGAGCCGTTTGTCTTGATGGTTGCCCCGGATTAAGACATTGCCGCTTCGCCTGGTCGCCGCGATCAATTCGCGTATGTGTCTCGACGCGCCAACTGCGCACCTGACTTGGCAGGGCCGCGTTGCAAATGGATCGAATGACCTGAACGCCGACCTATATCCGTCGCGTCAGCCGCGCGTCCCCACTTCATTCTGACGTTGAGCGAGAACGACGCGACCGTCGCCGACATGCTAGCCACCTACGACAGTCTGCGCGACAGCCCGTTCGCTACGTCTGCTTCAAGGACATTGGCCTGCCGATCGCGGCGCTGAAGCAGCTTGCTCAGCGCATTCGCGCCGACGGCCGCAAGGTCATGCTCCAAGTCGTGGCGACGAGCCGCGAGGCCGAACTGGAATCGATCCGGGCCGCGCTCAAGATCGGCGTCGACTATCTGCTCGGAGGCCGTCACGTCGAAGACGCGCTGTTGCTTCTGCGCGGCTCGCAGGTGCGGTATTTCCCGTTCGCGGGTCGCACTGTCGCGCATCCGACCGTGCTTCAAGGAAAGATGGACAAAATCGTCGAGGACGCGCGCCGCATCGCATCGATTTCCGGTGTGCACGGGCTGGACCTGCTTGTGTATCGCTTCGCAGGCGAGGGCGATCCGGCCGAACTGACGAGGCACGTCGTCGAGGCCGTCGACGTACCTGTCATTGCCGCAGGCAGCATCGACGGCGAAACGCGCGTGAAGGCGACGATTCATGCAGACACTTTGGGCTTCACCGTCGGCAGCGCGCTGTTACGCAAGCCTTCGTCGATCGCCGCCTGTCCGCCCAGATCGATACGATCTTCAAAAAATCGAGGGCGCGACCTGATGACGGGCGACGACAGCCTCACTTCGCGGTAAAGAGCGCCTCGAGACGATAGCGCCGCTTGACGATGGGCGATTCGACGATCACGTAGCTGAAGTACGTCTGGATGCCGACGTCGCGCTCGAGCAGCCCCTCGATCACGCTGTGGTAGTGCGCGATGTCGCGTGTCACGAACTTGATCAGATAGTCGTAGCCGCCCGTCGCGTGATGGCACTCCATGATCTCGTCGATGTCGCGAATGGCGTCGATAAAGCGCACGAAGTCTTCGCGGCGGTGGTCCGCGAGCGTGATCTTGGCGAACACGATCTGGATGTCGCCGAGCTTCTCGATCTTCAACACCGCCCCGTAACCCGCGATGAAGCCGGCCGTCTCGAGCCGCCTGACGCGCGTGAGGCACGGGCTGGGCGACAGTCCAACGGCGTCGGACAGTTCCACGTTGGTCGTGCGGCCACGCATTTGCAGCTCGGCGAGAATGCGCAAGTCCAGCCGGTCGAGTGTGCAATCCGTTTTCATCCCCGCCTTGCCTCCTTGCAATCAGGCGCCTCCATACGGGCGCCTCGGAGTGGTTCACGAGCTCAATAGTAGCCCGACACGCACGCCCGACGATAAGACGATCCTGCTATTTTTCCCGATTTTGCATCGCGTCACTCTCGCCGCAGGAACTGCCGTGAATCCCCTCGACAACGAGTAAAAACCTGTCTTTTCCCGTCATCAATTCGGTGTAACAGCGAAGTCGTTCCCGTTTAAATTTCATCTACTGACATTTCCATCGGTGCTTGCCCGAACTGGTGTGCGGCAAGCCCTTCATTCAAGAGTCCCTTGGGATTCGTCACGCATCGAGACTGAAGACATGATCGACTTCGAGCCAAAATTTATCACGTTCGACTGCTACGGCACCCTTGTCAACTTTCGCATGGCCGAAATGGCGCGCGAAATCTACGGGAACCGCCTTCACGGGGACGCGCTGGAGAACTTCGTCAAGCTGTTCGCCGCCTATCGCCGCGACGAAGTGCTCGGCGCCTGGAAACCCTACCGCCAGGTCGTCCTGAACGCCGTGCGCCGCACCTGCGAACGAACGGGCGTAACGTTCGCCGAAAGCGAGGCCGAAAAATTCTACCTGGCAGTGCCGACGTGGGGACCGCATCCGGACGTCCCCGAAGGTCTCTCGCGCCTCGCGAAGAAATACAAGCTGGTGGGCCTCACCAACGCGGACAACTCGCAGATCGCGAGCAACATCGAAAAGCTCGGGGCTCCGTTTCACGCCGTCATCACGGCCGAAGATGCCCAGGCCTACAAGCCGCGTATGCAAGGCTTCGAATACATGTTCAAGAAGCTTGACGTGCAGCCTCACGAAATCCTGCACGTCTCGTCGAGCCCGCGCTACGACCTGATGACAGCGCACGATCTCGGCATCGTGCACAAGGCGCACGTGCTGCGCGGCCACGAACCCGAAGCGCCGGAATACGGTTATACGGCCGTCAAGAGTATCGTCGAATTAGCCGAGCAGCTTGGCCTGTAAGCGACTTGCGTCTCCTTGACCGCCGTGTTCGACGGCGGCCAGGGATTCGCATCGCGCGACCGATGTGACGTCTGTCCGCAGGTCGACAGCGCGTCGGAAACGTCCAGCTCTACTGCAGTCCACCCTTCTCGCGTCGCATTGCCCATGTTCACGCCCAGCACTTCTGCAAGCTTATGCACAACGTCCTCCGTTGCGCTAGATACCCTGTTGGCGAGCGGCCTGTCGGTTAGCTTCCCACGCTTGAATGCATTCGACGCGCTCGCGATCATGCGCCGTGTCTATGGCATCGATGGCGCGGCGACACGATTTGCCACCGAGAAGGACGACACGTTCCGCATCGACGCAAGCGACGGCGCGCGGTACGTACTGAAAGTCTCGAATCCCGGCGAGACGGCCGAAGAGCTCGATTTGCAGGTCGCTGCGATGCGCCACGTTGCCGCCGTCGCGCCCGACTTGCCGGTGCCACGCGTGCTGCCGGGTATCGGCGGACGATTCGTCGTACCCGTGGGGTCACCCCCGCAGCCGCCTCGTACGGCGAGGCTCTATAGCTATCTCGAAGGTCTGCCGCTGGACGCACTGCACGGCATCGCGGTCGGTCATTACGAGATCGGTACGGTGCTGGCGCGGCTGCAACGGGCCATGGCCAGTTTTCGCCATCCGCACCAGCACCGCGTGCTCGCCTGGGACGTGAAGCATCTGGCAAGTCTCGCCGGCTTGCAGACCCATATCGCCGATCCCTCGCATCGTTCCCTCATCGGGGAGGCGTTCGCGCGCTTCGCCGAGATCGAGCCGGCACTGCGCCACTGTCCCGCGCAAGTCGTACACAACGACTTCAACCGCTCGAACATCGTCGCGACCCCGGGCGGCCGGAGCTTCGTCAGCGGAATCATCGACTTCGGCGACACTGTGCATACCGCGGTAGCGATCGACCTGGCCACGGCGGTCATGAACCAGTTCCCGATGGACTTCGATGCCGACGGCCCGCACGACCTCTTCGATCAGGCCCGCGAACTCCTGCGCGGCTATCTCGCCCATGCGCAACTGAGCGCCGACGAATTGCGCCTGATTCCGCACCTCGCCATGGCGCGCGTCGCGGCGCGGGCCTTACTCACGTCATGGCGAGCGATGCTGTTTCCGGAGAACGAAGCGTACATCCTGCGTTTCACCCGGCCCGGATGGGAGCATCTGCGCTGGTTAGCGCAGCGCGACCCCGAGACGGTTTCCAACGCCTTGCTCTAGTTCTTCCATCGCCCCGCTCACCTCACCGATCCTGACCGCCCTATGAATACCACCTCCACGTCGCAGCCGGCCGCTCATACCGAGGCCCTCGGTACCAGCAAAACCCACGATGCACTGCGCGGCGACATGCCGAACGGCTTCGATCCGGCGTCGCTCGACCACCTCGACGCCGCCGCGCAACGGCACATTGCGCGTCGCTTAAGGCTGCTCAGTCCGTCGTATCGATTGTTCTACGCCGAGCCCGTCAAAATCGTGCGCGGCGAGAAGGTCTATCTGTACGACGACCAGGGCAACGACTATCTCGATGCCTACAACAACGTTGTCTGCGTCGGGCATGCCAATCCGCGCATCGTCGATGCCGTCACCCGCCAGCTCTCGACGCTCTGCACGCATACCCGCTATATGCAGGAGCCGATCCTCGACTACGCCGAGGACCTGCTCTCGACGTTCAACACGTCGATCCGCGCAGGCCAGATGATGTTCACCTGCACCGGCTCCGAGGCCAACGACCTGGCCACGCGCATCGCGATGCAGTACACCGGCAAGACCGGCGTGATCGTGACCAGCGAGGCCTATCACGGCAACTCACACCTGACCTCGAGCTTTTCACCGTCGCTGGGTCGGAGGGCCTTGCTGGGTCCCTACGTGCGCACGGTGCCGGCTCCCGACTCGTACAGGATGACGCCTTCGGAGATCGGCCAGCGCATGGCCGGACAGGTCGAGATGCAGATCGAGGACATCCGACGTCACGGCGGCGGTCTGGCGGCGTTCATCGCCGATTCGTTCTTCTCGTCGGATGGCGTGTTCGCCCACCCGACCGATGTACTCGCACCGGTAGCCGAGGTGGTGCGCCGCGCCGGCGGGCTGTTCATCGCGGACGAGGTGCAGTCCGGCTTCGGGCGCAGCGGTACGCATATGTGGGGGCATGAGCGCCATGGAGTCGTGCCCGACATTGTCACGCTCGGCAAACCGATGGGCAACGGCTATCCGGTTGCGGGCCTGGTCGTGCGCCCCGAAGTCGTCGCAGGCTTCGGGCAGGACATGCGCTACTTCAACACCTTCGGCGGCAATTCGGTCGCGATCGCGGCCGCGCAGGCCACGCTCGCCGTGCTGCGCGACGAGCACGTGCTCGACAACGCGCAGCGGGTCGGCGCGATCCTGCTCGAGGGCTTGAACACACTGGCAAGGAAATATGAATGCATCGGCGACGTGCGCGGCACGGGCCTGTATTTCGGCGTCGAGATCGTGCACGATCGCGCGAAGAAGGACACCGACATCGCGACGGCGCTCAAGATCGTCAACGGCTTGCGCCAGCGGCGCGTGCTGATTTCCGCGACCGGGCCGGACGCGAGTGTGCTGAAGATCCGCCCGCCGCTGGTCTTTGGCGCTAACGATGCCGACCGCCTGTTGACGGAGTTGGACACGGTGCTTGCCGCACTGTGATCGTCGCTGACTGGCCGTGTGAACGTGTCCGATCGTCGGCAAGCGGCCCGACGAGCGCAATTAGGCCCACGCGGAAGTCTCCGCGGTCGGGTGGGCTCCGACAGGCTTTCGGCCAGTAAGCGGAATTTAACGCCCACGTGTTGGACGTTTAACCATCTGGAGACGGTTCGCGCCGCATAATTAGCTAGGCGAATCATCATCCAAGCCATCCATGGGAGCAAAAGTGACCGCAGTATTCGTATTGCACCGCGCCGACGGTGCGCCTGCTTCGACCGCTTTCCGCAGGGGAGCTTTCGGCCAGAACGACCCGTTCGCACGTAATCGCGAGATCGCGTGGGAAGGACCGGACGCGATGGCCGCCGGCCGCGTCAGCTTCATCGGCGAGCTCGACGTGGCGAGTTTTCCCCACATCGAAACGATCGTCGTCATGGAAGGCTCGCTCACACTGGAAGCGGCCGGCCATAAAATTTCCGCCATCGCAGAAGCGTGATCGAGCCAGCAGTTTCAAGACGGCTTTGAACAGTCCCAGTCAACAACGTCGAGGCGAGCGTCCCGAATTCGGCCTTTGCTGCCGCTGGGACCGGACGACCGCTACGTCAGCAATGTGGCGGACTGCGGCCGGTGGTTTGGCGTCGCCGCCGAGTGCCAGCTTTCTCGATCAGCGAACTCACACTCGCGACCCATTTCGGTCAGTTGACCTTCTCCGAACCGGTCAGTCGGCTGAAAGCAGTTTGAGAACCGGAGTGCTCATAAGCGGACGTTGGCGACTTCACACAATTGGCCACAAGCGGCTGGTCACGTATACCGTTGATCGGACATTCAGGCGTCGGCTCTGCCCTCCGTAACCGGCCATTCGACTATCAAAGACGAACGCTTCGTCACTGGCCCGTTCGCTAGTGCGGTGGGTATGCCGCTCAAAAAGGATCAAGAGGCCAACGCCGTTGACACGGCATCACAGTGTTCGTCGGTAGCTCAGTGCGGAGTGCTGGAGTGGCTTCAGACATGACTGATCCTCCTCGCCGTATCATGCTTCGGTCTCGTAAAGCAGACCGTAGCTCTGGCCTGTTCGCTTTATTCGCGCGAAGCCGAGTTCCCCCAAATGCATACCGGCGATCAACAGTCCCTCCGAACTGACCAGGTCCAGAAGCCGTGATCGTGTGGTGACTGCCAGGGAAGGGTCTTGATCGAATGCAATCGATACGTCTGGCCGTTCAATCTGGATGTGAGGAAAATGAACAGTATCTCCCCAGACAAGCAGGCTCTGATCGCGGGATTCGAGCAGATATCCGGAGTGTCCATCTGTGTGTCCCGGTAGTGGCATCGCTCTGATACCGGGGAGCACTTCCCCTTCATCGAAAGTACGGAGCTTGTTGCGGTAGCCGTCGAACACTTGACGCGCTATCAGGAAGTTACCGCGGGCACGCTCGCTGGCGCGGCTTAGATTCCCGTCATCCCGCCAAAATTCGACCTCTCGATGATGAGCAACAAGCTCCGCATTCGGAAAGGTAATTTGTCCGGCCGCGTCCACTAGCCCTCCGACATGGTCGGGATGAGCGTGCGTGAGCAGGATTGTGTCGATCTCGGATAGTTCGACGCCAGCAAGCGATAAATTGGTTCTCAGGCGACCTCCCCATTGCTTGATGCCTCCAGCCCCACCGTCGATGAGAATTGTGCGACCCGCTCCGCGTACAACGTAGCAGTTGATATGCACGGCGGCAGGCTCCTTCTGGCCTGCATCACTTTGTATTCTGGAGGCTTCGGACGGGGCGATATTCGAGAGGAACTCCAGGCTAGCGGTGAGGTAGCCGTCGCTGATTGCGGTGATCGTGAAATCCCCGGCTCGCTGACTTGGAAACGTGATGGTGGACACAACTCTTCTCCAGAAGACTTCCTAATTGCGGGCGTGAATGTTCGACGCGGCATAACCAAAACAACGGATGCGCGCCGTGAGACCCGTGCAGCGCGCAATGGCGTCGTCCAGGGCTTCCATGAACTGGTTCATTACCGAAGGCGTGCGAAACGTCTCAAGGCGATATTGGACTTCCGCGAAGACGGGATGTCCGTGCCCATGGCGAACGTCGACATGGATGACATGAACGTTTTCGAGCGCTGCTTCAAGGACACTCGTACAGAGTTCGACGCAGTCGCGGGAAAGCTCGGCAAGCCTCTCATCAGACGGCATTTGCCCCGTAGAAATATAGAAAGTGACATTGGGCATCGCGGACCTATTTTTCCTGTCCGGTCGAAACGGTGCAGGAGCGTGTTAGTTGTCCCGTCATCGGCGAATAGAGGTGGACACCTTCGGGCATGCTCCCGACAAGCTGAGTGTTTCGCCGAGGCAGTTTTGCGAGCCAACGGTGTTCCGGAAATTTCTCCAACGCAACTGCTCGCATGGCCAACGGTGTGAGGCCCATCTGGATCAGAGGTTCAGGGCCGTTTGCACAAAGCATGAGGAGTTCGTCGCCATTGACCGCCGGCGCAAGGCCGATATCGCTGTAGAGATTTCGGTGCCAGTCGGTAATGTGTTGCTGCCACCTTGCGAAATTGCCGCCGCCTTTCTGGCGATATTCCTCTCCCGTTAATACATCGAGACCGTCGATCGTGTGGACGGCAAGGTAGACCGGGCAACCATCGCTTAACGCCTTGAAGCGCTGTGACGTGTGAAAGCCGGTCACCGAGATGAGGGCGGGCAGTTTCTCAAGGCTGTAGAAGTCGTTCCATTCGGCTTCGCTGCTTGGATCGGCGAAGCTGCATTCCACGGTGTAGATCATCAGATTATCCCTCGTGGCGCGTAAGCAGATTGCTGCAAACGATCCATGTTCATTGCGATAACGTAATGCTAATCTGATATTTTCGGCGTATATAACGATATAAAGTCAGCCTTCAGTGACATTTACTCAAGCTGGCGTCCAACGCATATCAATCGGCGAGACCCCAATGCGACGTAAGATCCCAAGCAATTCCGCGCTCCAGGCTTTTGAGGCCGCCGCTCGACACGGCAGCTTCGCCCGCGCGGCCGAAGAACTGGCGCTGACCGAGGGCGCCGTTAGTCGTCAGATCGGTCGCCTGGAGGCATTTTTGGGTGTTGCGCTGTTCGAGCGCGTTGGAAATCGGGTACGGCTTGCTCCGAACGGCACGCGATACGCGGTGCAGGTTCGCGGGATTCTGGATCGGCTGGAGCGGGACAGCCTATATCTGATGGGGCAGCCGATCGAAGGCGCGAGCATTGATATCGCCGCGATTCCGACCTTCGCCACGCGTTGGCTTATCCCCCGCCTGAAACGGTTTCAAAATATGCACCCGACCATCACCGTGCATATCGCCGAACGAATGGAACCGTTCATTCTTTCCGGAAGCGGTTTCGACGCAGCGATCCATTTCGAGCATCCGGCATGGACGGGTATGCATCTGCATCGACTGCTGGAAGAGGTGCTTGTACCGGTCTGTAGTCCGGCGCTCCTCGCGGACGCAGGCGCGAAGCCGGCGCTAGACGAATTGCCGCGCCTTCACAGGCGGCAAAATCCGGACGCTTGGCAGCTTTATGCACACGAGGCCGGCATCGCGCTGACCAATTCGGCGGTCGGGGCACGTTACGATCTCCATTCCATGCTGATAGAGGCAGCGGTAGCTGGTCTGGGCGTCGCGTTGGTGCCGCGTCTTTACATCGGGGCAGAGCTCGAACAAGGGCGCCTGGTTGCGCCCTGGCCGGACCGCGAAGCGATTACCAAAAACTTCTGCCTTGTTCTTCCTGAACCGCTCGAGTTGAGTGCACGGCCACTACAGGCATTTGCGAAATGGATTCTTGACGAAGCCCGGGGCACAGCGCCTTAAAGCCGCGCCCGTCACGCATCACAAAATAGCGATCCGGCAGGGTTGCCATCCCTAGGCGGTCGCTTCGCTTCGAATGAACTGTCGCCAGTCGACGAACGGCCGTTGGAGCTTTGACAGCCGCCATAGTTGTGACGCGGGGTCGACGGGCCGTAACGGGTCGGGCTGAGTCCATCCGCGCTTCGAACTCATCGTCGCAAACCCGTCATTGGTGTTTCGCTTCCCGTAAACGGCCGGTCGCCAACGCGCACTCCCGAGCCATTCCGGTCGGCCAGCCGCAGAATTCGAACGGCGGTTATTCGAGGATGAGCTGCCGCACATGGCCACAGGCATTCCCCATTCAACCGCCTCGCGCAGGCAGGATTCCCGACGCTCGCCCCTCATCCGCAGACGCGATCCCGGTCATGGAAGCGTTGCATCCAGTAGGGGAAGGGAACTGACGGTTCAGATACTTTATCGAGCCGCGCGCACTGTTCGGAGGTTAGTGCGAGATTCTGTGCATCGAGGTTAGCTGCGAGTTGCTCGCACGAGCGGGCTCCGATAATGACAGAAGTGATCTGCTCGCGCGCAAGCAACCAACCCAATGAGACTTGAGCCGGCGTGGCCGCCAGTTCGTCGGCGACTTCACGCAATACTGCGAGGATCGGCTCCGCCCTGACTGTATCAACCGGCGGAAAGTCGAGCTTCGCACGCCGCCCGGCAGCTTCGCAATTCTGCGAGTACTTGCCGCTCAAGTAGCCACCTGCGAGCGGACTCCAGACCAGAAGGCCCATTCTGTTTGTGGCTGCAACCGGCATGATCTCGAGTTCGATATCGCGGCTCGTCAGCGAATAGTGCACCTGATTGCTCACGACATGAGCCCGATCGGTACGGGACGTTATCCCGACGGCCCGCTCGAGATCGGCTGCACTGAAATTGCACACGCCAATATGGCGGATTTTGCCCTGCGTGACGAGGTCGTCCAGCACACGAAGCGTCTCGTCGAGCGGAAGAAGCGCGTCACGGTCATGCAACTGGAACAGGTCGATGTGATCGCGACCGAGTCTCTTCAGGCTTGTCTCGACCGAGCGCATGATGTGTGAGCGGCCCAATCCCACTTCGTTCTGGCCGGTGCTGGTACGTAGCCGAACCTTGGTCGCGACGAGCATTCGATCTTCGTCCAGCCCCTGCGCTTTCAGCACATGGCCCACGACCTCTTCTGAGCGACCTTGCGAATAGGCGTCCGCCGTGTCGATCAGGTTGACTCCACGTTCCACGGCCATCGCGACGAGCCGGGCGGCCTGATTGCTATTCAAGCCGGCAATATTGCCCCAGATGCCCGAGCCAGCACCGAACGTCATTGCGCCCAGGCTCAGCCGTGAGACGCGTAGCCCGGTTCTGCCAAGTGTGCTGTATTCCATCGTGTATTCCTTGTTTGAACGAAAATCTGATGCATCGGTAGAGTAAAACCTGGAGTCCACGCGTCGCGCCCTCGGCTCTGGTCAGATTCGACGCAACACAAGCTCGCGCAGAACGGTCTCCAGTTCGACGTGGCCGCGCAAGATTTCGTCAGAGCTGCTTTCGAAATCGATCCAGTCTTCGTTGAAGCCGTCCAGCATGCGCATGCGAGGTAGAGGATGCTTCATGCCCTGCTTGCGGAACAGCGCTTCCCACGTCTGCCTTTCGACAACTTCCGCACGCACCTGACGACGCAGCACGCCGGCGAAAGCGACTGCGAGATCGTTAGGACTCACCCGGCGTGGGCCCTCAAGCTCGACGATGCGCACACCGCGCCACGTCTGCTGAAGCAGTTCAGCAGCAACGCGGCCTACGTCCGCGGTGGCGACCATCGGCACCGGCTTGTCGAGCGGCTGCAGGTAACTGGCAACGACGCCATCGTCGCTTGCAGACGCAACATCCCATGCGGCGTTCTCCATGAACCAGGCAGGCCGCAGGAAGGTCACAGGCATCGGCATCTCGCGCAGCGCCTGCTCCATCAGCGTGCGTTGAGTGAGCAGGTTGACCTCGTCGGCCTGTGCGCCGATCGTCGAGAGGCAAACGACCTTGTCCGGCCGCGCGCTCAGGAGTGCGGCGGACACAGCCTCAATCACTGTGCGCGCTTCAGGAAACCCGGGCTCCGGATCGAACTCCGAAGGCGGCAGGATGAAAGCGCCTGTCGCGCCTTCGAACGCGGCGGCGAGCGACGAAGGGTCTTCCATGAAAGCCGTCGCGATCTCGCAACCTCGCTCTGCCCACGCCTCTGCCCGCGTCGCATCGCGTACGACTGCGCGCACCGGCTGACCAGTAGCCAGCAGTTCGCGGGCCAGTGCGCCGCCCACCTTGCCGGTGATTCCTGTGATTGCATACATTGCTCGTTCTCCATGTGTGGATATATCGGGTGACGCAGCGTGGATGTGCCGACGGTCAATCGCTCAGGCGCGACCCAAACCGTCGTAAAACGCCTGCTCGAACTGTCCGTATAGGTTCACGACGCGCGCATCGTAGAAGGGCAGCATCTGCGTAAAGAGCGATCCGGCGACCCGATTCACCGGATCGACCCAAAAGTAGGTGTTCAACAACCCGGCCCAGCTCACGCTGCCAGCGCTTCGTCCGTGGGGTCCTTGCTCTGTATTGATGTCGAACGACAGCCCCCACTTGTGCGCGGTCCCCGGAAACTGATCGAAGCTGTTCGACCACGACGGCTGCGCGGTCCTCATTTCCGCGACCTGCAGATCGCCAATGTGATTGCGGAACATCGTCGCGACGGTGTCGGCGCGCAGCACGCGTTCGCCGCCATACGTGCCGCCGTTCAACAGCATCTGCAGAAACGCCATGTAATCGCGCGGTGTGCTGAAGAGTCCGCCTCCGCCCATGAAAAATTCGGGGCGCTGGTTGATCTCGAACGGCTCGGGCGCAAGTGAGCCGTCCGCCTGACGCCTGTGCATGGTCGCGACGCGCTGCTTCTGCTTGCTACCGATGAGAAAGCCCGTGTTGCGCATGCCCAGTGGATCGAAGATGTGCTCGCGGAAGTAGACTTCCAGCGACTGATCGGTCACGGCCTCGACCAGTTTGCCGACCCAGTCCATGCTGATGCCGTACTCCCAGCGCTCGCCCGGCTCGAACTCGAGCGGCGCCGCGAATGCACCGTTCATCGAATAGCCGATGTCCGGCATGCCCGTTACCGTCTCGTACCGACTGAGCTTGTCGCTCCAGATGCTGTAGGTAAAGCCGGAGGTATGCGTGAGCAGATGACGCACCGTAATCGCATTGCGCGCAGGACGCAGCTTCGACTGCCCCGAGACGTCGAATCCATCGAGGATTTGAGGCGACTTCAACTGCGGCAGGATCTCGCCCGCAGGTTGATCCAGCCGCAGTCTGCCCTGTTCGATGAGCTGCATGCACGCGGTTGCGGTAATCGCTTTTGTCATCGACAGGAGCCAGAAGACTGTGTCAGGACTAATAGCCTCGCCGGTGCGAGCATTCGCCCGGCCACACGCTCCCTCGTAAACCAGTCCGCGGTCCGTTGCGCCCATGGCGACAACACCAACCACCGTGCCGTCGTCCACCGCCCGTTGCAGGCATTGATCGATCGAACTGTGGGCCGGGTGATCGGCCAGCGCGGCGTCGCCACTCGCACGCTGCGGTACTGCCCGCGCGTCGCGGCTTGCAACGCCACCAAGTGTCGCAAGAGCCAGCAGGCTCGACGCTCCCTTCAGGAGGCGACGACGATCCGTTTGAACTGCCATTTTCCGTTCCTTTCCGAATGAATGAATCGCGGCATCACAGTGCTTCGGTGGGGGGCGAGCAACGCGCGCCGCGATCGGTTCCAGTTGATGCGTCCAGCGGTCGCCAGAGCAACGATGAAAATGGGCTGTGCATGGCGATTTCCTTTCGATTGGCGAGACCGGATGTCTCGGTGAGACGTATTCTGGACAAGCACCAAACGAAACAAAATGATATGGATGTCATCAGATAAGTGACAATGCGTCACCGATTTGGCATGATCCATGGACAGGTCCAGCACTGCTGCGCGGCGCAGCGTTCGCATTCAGGTGGTCGGTCGCGCTTTCAACACGTCTTAACCCGAGCAACCATGAGATCCAGTAGCGAGAAGCTTTCCGGCAGCATTAGCGTGTTCGCCGCCGTAGTGGATGCGGGAACGTTTGTGGCCGCGTCGGAGGTGATAGGAATGACGCCGCCCGGCGTCAGTCGGGCAATTGCGCGGCTGGAAAAAAGGTTGAACATCCGGCTCTTCAGCCGAACAACGCGCTCCGTCTCCCTGACTGAAGAGGGACGCCGCTTTTACGAGCAGGTCATGCCCCATCTCGCCGGACTTGAGGAAGCAGCGGCCGCTGCGGCAGGCGGCGCGTCCGCTGTGCGTGGAAAGCTGAGAATCAATCTGGATCCTGTCGTCTACCGGACCATCCTCGGGCAACAACTCGATGCGTTCATGGACGCACACCCCGAACTCGAAATCGAGTTCATCGCGCGAGACAGTCTTGGCGACCTCGTCATGGACGGCTTCGACCTCGCCGTGCGATTCGGCGAACCCAAAGCGTCTACCCTGATCGCGAGAAAACTGCTCGACACCCGCATCGTGACGGTCGCTGCGCCCTCGTACGTTGCTCGCTGGGGACGGCCGGCAAAGCCCGAGGA
Organism: Paraburkholderia sp. RL17-381-BIF-C; assembly: GCF_046026435.1. Lineage (NCBI taxonomy): Bacteria > Pseudomonadati > Pseudomonadota > Betaproteobacteria > Burkholderiales > Burkholderiaceae > Paraburkholderia > Paraburkholderia sp. RL17-381-BIF-C. Next base: position 51,865 of record NZ_JARESX010000016.1, read on the forward strand.
CCTGCAAGGTCGAAGCCACAGATGCCTTGAATTTCGCAACCCGGAGACAGGCAAGCCGTTCCAGTGGGAATTTCATCGCAAGCGAAGGCGCATTGTGGTCGACACTCAGGGACGACTCACGGTCAATGATCCGGGTGCCCTGCTCAACGCATGTCTCGCCGGTTCAGGAATTGCGCAGATGTTGCGGCTCGGTGCCGAGCCTCTGATTGCTGATGGCCGATTGATCAATCTCTTTCCCGAATGGGTAGACGAACGGTATCCGTTATACGTCTACTACGCGTCCCGGCACCACGTGCCGGCAAAGACCCGCGCTTTTCTTGACTTCGTGGTGGAACTGACAGGCAGTCACGAGCGCGCCGGGACGCGCTAATGCTGTCGCGGCGGACTGGCGAGGCCATATCGAATGGCCGGTTACGTATGGGTTGCGGTCTGCCATGATCAGGTTACGAACGTCCAGTGCTGGCCGATTCGTGCCTCATGCAAGCCGCATGGACTTCCGAATCCAGAACGGTTGCGATCGGCAGCACGCCCCCCCTTGCTGCCGCTCGCGGCGTCACTCGCGTGATGTCGCGTTTCGAATGGACAGCAGTCATTCGCCAACAAAGCTTGCCGATAGGCATTCGCCCTCTTGTACAAGTGGACTAACTGCCGAAGGGCGCTCAAGGTGCCGGACGGTGTGGCGCTTCGGGCAGCGATGAATTTCGTTAGTAGACGGCCTTGTCCGATGCGCGCAGGCTCGTGTGCATGGATCGCTGCGCATCCGAACCATGGCGTTCACTCCGAAAGATGGGATGTGGGTTATCTGAGCGACGTTGAAGCGGCCTAACTTACCGCGCTATATGCCTCCAACATTTGCTTGAGACGACACAGATCGCTACTCGCACGAGGGCGAAACCACACCGCCGGAACCGGCAAGTGTGGTCAGCCCTAAATACCACATCTACTCTGTAAGTTCAAAGAAAGCCGATTGAGATCCAAGGAACGAAGGCTATCGCCATTAGCCCGAGAAGCAGCATGCCGAGATAGATCCATATCCGCCTGAGCCCCGCTTCAGGCGATACCTCGCCGATGATGCATGCCGCGTAATAACACAGGCCGAATGGCGGCGCGAAGACCCCGAGTCCCATCGCGAGCACGACGACCATCGCATAGTGCACTTCGTGGATGCCGAGCTGATGCGCAACCGGAAACAGCAGCGGCCCGAACAGAACGATGGCCGGAATGCCCTCGAGCACGCTGCCAAGCACGATGAACGCGACGATCGACACCAGCATGAAGCCAGCGGCACCGCCTGGGACTCTCGCCATCATGCTGGCGAGGTCGTGCGAGAAACCCGACTGTGTCAGCGCCCAGCCCATCGCACTCGCCGCCCCGACGATGAACAGGATCGCGCCGGAGAGAGCCGCCGTCTGCAGCAGCATCGGCATGATGGCTTTCCACTTGAGGCCGCCGCGATAGATCAGGAGACCGATGACGAGCGAATAGGCGATACCGATAGTCGATACCTCCGTTGCGGTCGCGATGCCTTCGACCACCGCGCTGCGAATCAGGAACGGCAGCAACAGCGCCGGCAAGGCGATCACGAACGTGCGACGTACCTGCGACCATGGTGCCCTCACCGCTCCCGCGCGGCTCTCATCCGTTTCTTCCTCGCGTCCCGCACGCCACCACGCGACGACCCCGAGCACCAACGCGAGCACGATCGCCGGCAAGATGCCCGCGGTAAACAGCGCCGCGATCGATATGCCGGTCACCGACGCGATCGCGATCAGCACCAGCGACGGCGGAATCGTCTCGCTCATCGCGCCGGACGCGGCAAGCAGCGACACCAGTTCGCCATCCTTCATCCCGCGCTTGCGCATCTCGGGGAAGAGCACAGGCGCGACAGCCGCCATATCGGCCGTCTTCGATCCAGAGATGCCCGAGATCAACAGCATCGCGCCGAGCAGCACATACGACATGCCGCCCCGCACGTGACCGAGCAGCGACGCGAGAAACGCGACCATCACGCGCGCCACGCCCGTCACATGCACGAGTTGCCCGAGCAGTACGAACATCGGCACGGCGAGCAGGATCAGCGTGCTCATGCCTTCGTCCATGCGTCCGACGACGACGCTGAGCGGCGTCGACGTCGTCGTCAGCAGATAGGCGCTCGTCGCGAGCGAGAACGCGAAGGCGATCGGCACGCCCGCCATCACCGCCGTGCCAAGCACGCCGACGAAGAACACCAGCAACGCGCCCTGCCCCATATGCGTCAACGGCGCCCTGACGAGATAGCAGGCGACCGCGATCAGCGCAATCAGCGCAACCGCACCGACGATATGTCGCCGGTCGTGCCGCGCCAGACGCAGCCCGCAACTCACCAGTGCAGCCGCACAGCCGAACGGAATCGCCAGTGCTCTCACCGATCCCGACCAGCCGAGTGCCGGCGTTTCGACGAAAGCCTGATCCTGCACATAGTCGAATGCGGGATGCATCACGAGCGCGAAGAAAGCAGCCGCCGCAGCGACCGCCAGCGTCTCCGCCCACGCCTGTGCGCGCGGTGTCATGTGTGATACGAAGAACGTCAGCCGCATGTGACACGAACGCTGCACCGCGAGCGCACTGCCCAGCATGGCAAGCCAGAGGAACAGGATGGACGCGAGTTCGTCGGACCAGATCAGCGGATGATGAAACACAGCACGCGCCACGATGCCGACGAACAGCAGCACCACCTCGCCGACGACCGCCGCCGCCGCGAGCACCTCGATCCCGCGACGCAACCAGCGTTCGATGACGCTCTCGCCGTGCGCGTCGCGCACGAACGACGGTCCCGGCACCTCCAGATTGTGCGCGGCGCTCATGATATTTTTCCCGTCACCGCTTCGAGGGCGCTCCACGCGCTGGCGCCGAACTTGTCGCGCCATTGAGTATAGAAGCCGGACTTCGAGAGCGCTGCGCGGAACGCGTCCCTGTCGGCGGGAACGAACGTCAGTCCCTTGCCGGAGAGTTGCGACTTCAGCGATGTATTCAGCCGCGCGACGTCCGCGCGCTGCTCGACACTCGCCCGGTCGAATTCGCGTCTCACGATCGCCTTGAGATCGTCGGGCAGCGCGTTGAATGCGCGCGGGTTGCCAAGCAGCCAGAACGGGTCCCAGATGTGATTGGTCTCGGCGACGTACTTCTGCACTTCATACAGCTTGCCCGCTTCGATCGTGACGAGGCCGTTTTCCTGACCGTCCACGAGATGCGTCTGCAACGCGGTGTAGAGCTCGTTGAAGTTGATCGACGTAGGGTTCGCCCCTAGCGTCTGAAAGAGCGACGTGAAGATCGGCGAGACCGGCACGCGGATGCGGTAGCCGCGCAGGTCGTCGGGCGCCTTGATCGGTTTCGTGGCGGAGGTGATTTGCCGGAAGCCGTTGTCCGCCGCCTTCGACACAGAGACGTATCCGCTCTTGTCGATCTGCGCGCGGATGATCTTGCCGAGATCGCCATCGACGCCGCGCCAGACCTGATCGTAGTCCGAGAACGCGAAGCCGAGATTGGTGATGGCCGCGAGCGGGATCACGGTCGACATCACCGAGCCCGAGATGTTGAGGAATTCGACGGCGCCCGAGCGCGTCTGCGAAAGCAGGTCCGTGTCCGAGCCGAGTTGCGATGCGGGGAAGAAACGGATCTCGAGCCTGCCGCTGCTCGCCTCGCGAATGCGGTCGATGGCTTCCTTGAGTCGCGCATTGATCGGCTGATTAAGGGATTGCCCGGTAGCGAGCTTGTAGCTGAACTCCGCGGCGCGTGCAGGCCGGGTCCATATCGTTACCAGCGGAAGGGCGGCCGCAGCCTTCAACACCGCGCGTCGCGAGATGCGGCGCGGCGAGTTCGACGTGCTCATGATGCTGTCTCCTGTTATATGGACTTACGTGCACGCGCGCCACCTTGTCGGTATGGCGTCGCGGCACGTTGCGGCGCTTGTTCGACTCTTGTCGAGGCGCTGCCGGCCCTGCGTGTGCAAAATATAAGAGGCTTGTTGGTGAAGGACAATTCAATTATTTTGCGCAAAGGTGTAGCCAAACTAAAGGGTGATTATGTATCTGCCATTGCGGGCCATCAGTGTTTTTCATGCTGCGGCGAGTTCGGGGAGCATCTCTCGCGCAGCCGCGGAATTGAACGTCACGCCATCGGCCGTCAGCCAGCAAATCCAGTCGCTGGAGACTCACCTGGGCACGGCGTTGATGACGAAGGTCGGACGGGGTGTGGCATTGACCGAAGCAGGCGAACGCTACTTCGCGATGATTTCAGAGGAGATCGATCGCATCGCGGATGCGACTCAGCGTATACGCGGGTTGCGCTCCGTCACGCTCCTGACCGTACGCGCGACTCCGACGCTCTCCACCAAGTTTCTCTTGCCGCGTCTGCGCTCGTTCCTCGACGGCCATCCCGATCTGGAGGTGCGCCTGAACGGCACCAATGAAATGACCGACTTCGCGCAGGAAGCAGTCGATATCGAGATCCGTCACGGCACCGGACAATGGCCGGGCGTCTACGTCGAGGCGCTGACCGAGGAGTCGTTCCTGCCGGTATGCTCGCCGGCGTACTGCGCGCCGTCGAGTCTCGATGCCGCCGATCTTCAGCGGCATCGGCTCATCTACTCGATCAAGTCGCAGGTCCAATGGCCACACTGGTTCTCGGTGGCGCGCGCGGCGCCGCTCGATCCGGGGCAGCGCGTGCTGTTCGATCGCAGCCATATGGCGATCGATGCCGCCGTGGACGGCATCGGCATCGCGCTCGAAAGCACGCTCATGATGTGGCGCGAACTGCGCGACGGCACGTTGATCTGCCCGGTGCGCAAGCCTCCGGCGATCCGCCTGACGACGCAGTGGATCGTCTGCCCGTTCGAGCATCTGCACAAGAAGAAAGTGATCCTGTTCCTCGATTGGCTGCGCGCCGAACGTGCCGCCTGGCAATCGGCGTCCCAGCTTCCCGCCGCCCGCTGATGTTGAAGCCTGGCTAACAAATCGCCTCGGAAATGTTAATTGTTCTGTCAGAAGCCCCTGACTACACTTGCTCGCAAGTAAGGCGCACCGCTGTCATGCCTTCGATCACGCCACTCCGGCCAATCACCGCGCGCCGCGTTCGCGGCCACGATCCATAGTCTCGACCACAAAGGATTGCACATGAATCTCTCCAGTCTGCTCCAGGCACGCAACGCATCCGGACGCCCCGTTCGCGTCGGCCTGATCGGCGCCGGCAAGTTCGGCTCGATGGTGCTGTCGCAGGCCCGTCATATCGAAGGGCTGCATGTCGTGGGCGTCGCCGATCTCGACGTCGGCAAGGCGCGCGCATCGCTTGCGCGAGTTGGCTGGCCGGCGGAGCAATACGGCGCACGTACCCTCTCCGATGCCGTCAAGACCGGCGCTACGTGCGTCCTCGACGATGCCGCCGCGCTCGCCGCGTGCGATGAAATCGAATGCATCATCGAAGCGACGGGCCATCCGATTGCCGGTGTGCGTCACGCATTGGCCGCGATCGAAGGTAACAAGCACGTAGTCATGGTCAACGTCGAGGCCGACGCGATGTGCGGCCCGCTGCTCGCCGCGCGCGCTCGCGAACGCGGCCTCGTCTACAGCATGGCGTACGGCGACCAGCCCGCGATCATCTGCGAACTCGTCGACTGGGTGCGCTCGTGCGGATTCGAGCTGACCTCCGCCGGCAAGGGCATGAACTTCGAACCGCGCTATCGCTATTCGACGCCGGACACCGTGTGGAGCTTCTTCGGATGGACCGATGAGGAAGTGGCCAAGGGCGACTTCAACCCGAAGATGTACAACTCCTTCACCGACGGCACCAAGGCCGCGATCGAGATGGCGGCGGTCGCGAACGGCACGGGCCTCGATTGCCCGGACAACGGCCTCGCGTTTCCTCCCGCCGGCCTGCACGATCTGGCGCGCGTATTCCGGCCAGCGGAAGATGGCGGACGCTTGTCGCGCAGCGGTCTCGTTGACATCGCCGCCAGCCAGGAGCCGGACGGCCGCGAAGTGTTCAATAACATTCGCTACGGCGTGTTCGTCACGTTCAAGGCGCCGAACGAATACGCGCGCGCTTGCTTCAAGCAATACGGCCTGCTCGTCGATCCGACCGGCTGGTACGGCTCGATGTGGCGCCCGTTCCACATGATCGGCCTCGAAACCAGCGTGAGCGTACTGTCGGCGGTACTTCGCGGCGAAGCGACGGGGTCGTCGAAGGAATTCCGGGGCGACGCCGTGGCGACCGCCAAGCGCGACCTCAAGCCAGGCGAGATGCTCGACGGCGAAGGCGGCTACGCGGTCTGGGCCAATGCAATCCCGGCGTCGAAGAGCCTGGCCATCGGCGGCCTGCCGATCGGGCTCGCGCACAACGTTAGGCTCAAGCGTCCGGTCGCCAAGGACACCATCGTGCGCTTCGAGGACGTCGAACTGGAACGCGATCTCGATGTCGTCGCGCTGCGTCGCGAGATGGAACAAAGTGCGCTCGGCAAGCCGGCGAAGGCAGCGTGAGGCGCGCACATCATGGCATCGAATGGAGAGTCCAGCATGGATAGCGGAACCGAAGCGTTCGTGGTCGTCGCGGAGTTCGAAGTGAAGGCCGATTGCGTTCGCGACTTCCTCGCGCTTGCGCGCGACGACGCCCGGCACTCGCTCGCCGACGAGCCCGGCTGCCGGCAGTTCGATATCGTCCAGCTCGACGAGACGCCGGCGCGCGTCATGTTCTACGAAGTCTACGACGACCGCGCCGCGTTCGACACGCACTTGCAGACGCCGCACCTCGATCGATTTCGTGCCGGCTTTCCAGCGCTGATCGTGGCGGAGCGCCCCGTGCGCTTCGGCCGCCGCGAGCCTGCATGATGCGCGCGAGCCTCGCAGTAGGCTTCATCGGCACGGGCATCATGGGCTTGCCGATGGCCCGGCGCATCGCTGGCGCCGGCTACCGGGTCGCGGCGTGGAACCGTACTCGCGAGAAGGCGGCGCCGCTCGCCGGGGCGGGCATCGAGGTAGTCGGGCACTCGAGCGAAGCCGCGCGCGATGCGGATGTCGTGATCTGCATGCTCAGCTCCGGCCCCGCATGCGACGATATCCTGCTCGGTGACGACGGCATCATCGCGAGGATGCGCGCGGGCAGCGTGCTGATCGTGATGAGCTCGATTCCCGTCGATACCGCGCAGCGCCATGCGCAAGCCGCGACTGCGCGCGACATCGGCTATCTCGATGCGCCCGTCTCCGGCGGCGAGAAAGGCGCGCAGGATGGCACGCTCGCGATCATGGCAGGCGGTGAAGCGCCGGTCTTCGAAGGCGTGCGCGCCGTGCTGCAGACGATGGGCCGTCCGACGCGCATCGGACCGGCCGGTACAGGGCAGCTCGCGAAGCTCGTCAACCAGATGATGGTCGCGAGCACGATCGCGACGGTCGCCGAAGCGATGCTGCTTGCGGAGCGCGGCGGCGCCGATCCTGCGCAGGTTCGCGCGGCGCTGCTCGGCGGATTCGCCGACTCGACCATCCTGCGCCAGCACGCGGCGCGCATGATCACGCGGGATTTCGCGCCGGGCGGCCCAGCCAAGTATCAAATCAAGGATACGAAGACGGCGCTCGGTTTCGCGCAAAGCGTGGGGCTGGAGTTGCCGGTACTGGGGCTCGTCGATGGCCTCTTCACCGACATGGTCGAACATGGCGACGGGGAGCTGGACCACAGCGCACTGATTCGGGAACTGCGCAGGCGCAACGGCTTGCCGGTGTCATGACACTGGACCGAACGGATTTTTGATTCAACACGCACCACGCGTCGTTCCACGCTCTCTTCCGGGAGGCCGTAAGAGATTACGGCCGGTATTGATACATACATGCCGTATGCGCACGCTTGCGCCACGTACCACACGCGGTTTATATCGCGTCTGTAGAACGAAGCGGCGAAGCCGAATTTGGCGTAACTTGCCATGCGCGCGATTTCTCATCGCGGATTTGAAAAAAATCGGTAGCGACGTCCGTCACGAAGCCAGCCATCCACAACCCGACTCGCTTTACGGCTCGTTGGATGATCGCCACGGCCATGAAGTAACCCCGTCAATCGCGCGGCCGCTTACGGGGCGGAAGCGACTTCTGAGCGTCCGAGCGGCGCGTCGGACGAACGTCGGTTTAGGCCGACTGTACTCGTTCAGCAACCGGCACGGTGAGCAGCCATTCGCAGGTTCGCTCGACGCCAACGGCCGCTTTGTGGCGTCCTCGCCGAACGGATGCCGGTCCTTTCCATCGTGCAGTTGAATGACCGCATAGCTGTATGTAAGAGACATCGCTCTCCGTGTCAGCTCGAAGCGCGCTCTTTCAGAATTTCATTCGGAACAGATAGTGCTGAGCCGGCCCTAGGGGATCGGTCCATACCTCACTTGCGACATTGGCGTTGCAATCGCGCGTTGCTTCGACGACGGTCGATGCGCGCCCCGCACAACGTGCTGCGCCAGGGCATCAACCTGCGGCGCTTGCCTGCCGGCACGACACTGCAAGATTATCGGTCACTTGCTGACAATCCAGCGCGTGTTCGAGGTCACACCTTGAAGCATCGCGGCAGACCATGTCCGTACTTCCGGAACAGCCGGGCGAGATACGACGGCGAATCGAGCCCGACGGCTGCCGCGGCCATAACGACCGTCACGCCGGGTGTTTGCAACAGAAGCGAAGCGTGACGCACACGTTGCTGCGATTGATAGTCGACGATGGATTCGCCGGTCACGTCGCGAAACATTCGCGTCAACGTGCGTCGCGGCAGGCCGAATTCATAAGCGATGCGATCGAGGCTGATGGATTGATCGAGTGTCGAATCGAGAAACGTCTGGATGTCTTTCACGAGTTCCCGGCGTGCGTCGACGGCCGTCAAGGGCACATGTTTCGGGGTAAGTCCCGCCTCGACGCATGTGGCGGCCACCATCCTCGCAGTCAGATCCCTGCGATAGGCAGCGAGTTCCCCGTCACTGCGAGCACCCGTTTCGGTGGCGAGGCGGACTGCATTGAGAAGCGGTAACGGCGCGGACCAGATTGATATTCGCGCGCAAGAGAGCGTTCTGTGCCTTCGACGCGGATGTTGAGCGGTTCTGACAGCTGTCCCTTGACGAGGTCAAGAACACGGCCATTTCTTACCATCAAGTGTTCCAAATTCGTCCTCCGATAGATATGTAGTCCTCGCATCGGCGCCGTCACTGGAAGTGCACGGACCGATGGCTTAGATTGAGTCCATGGTAAAAATTAAAAAATTCCATGCGAAGTGATTCTTTCTCATGACCCCATTCCTCAAAAGCATTGGGTAGTCACCTTGATCGATCTATCTATGCAGCGCGTCAATAAAAAATCAGACAGTACATATGTATAGGATTACATATCTATTGATATCCAGTATCAAAAAACAGATCGTCGGAGGGGAATGAACTGCCGGTCTTGATCGCCGTGCGCAGGCTCAGGTTGAGCGATTTGATGACAATCGTAACCGGCATGACATAGCCACTGACTCACGGTCCCGCGACGAACGGTTCAGGCGTTTGGATGTGACCATCCGCGACAAGGGGTGCTGGGTAGCACTTCGGGTGGGATTGCGTTCTTTCACGTGAGCCGCGAGTTCGAATTAGCACTTGGCAGCCCCTGCGACCCGCTGGGTTGCGCAGTGAGCGCGAATCCGTCGCTGTCCTGCTGTCCCACCGGCTCCTGACAGTCATCTGAACGGGAGACGATCATGCCAATCCACTATGCGGTGGACAAAAGTTTTAATCCGATACCGAAGTAGCAGGCATTGGCGCGCGGTACGATGGCTTGACGGCTTACGAAGCTCGTAAGCAAGGATCGGTCTCTTGAGATCGACTTTGATGACGCTCCGGCAATCGCTGACAAGACACAGTTTTGAGTGTCCTAGTGCCCGCAAGCTATTGCTTGTCGGCCTGAACAGCTATCGGATGCTGCTTCCACGTGTACCTGAAAGCAACCACACGCTCATCAGTCCACAAGGCCAACCTTGAAGCGCTCTACAGCGAAGTCGACGAAAGCTCGGACCTTCGGTGTCATCTGCTTACTGCTTGGCCACAGAATCCAGAATACGGTCGACCGGGTCATGTGCCTGTCGAGCACCGTCTTCAACCGACCAGCAGCGAGGGCCTCTTTGATCGCAAAATCGGGAAGACATGTTATTCCACGACCGGCTTGCGCAAGGTAGAGCAGTGCTTCAAGGCTGCTAACCACCATTGTCATTGGCAATGCCAATTCTCCTGCGGCCGTTCGCGAGCGACGAAGGGGCCAAGGCTCAAGCCTGCCAGTAGAGGGGTACCGGTAGTGCAAACAAGCGTGATTCGTTAGTTCGGCGGCCTTTGTTGGTTCGCCTCGGTCGGCCAGGTACGCTGGAGCCGCCACCAAATGCAGTCTGAACGCCCCTAGCCGCTTTGACATCAAGCGCGAGTCATTCAGTTCGCCGCCACGGATGACGACATCCAGGCCCTCATCAATGACGTCGGAGACGCGGTCGGTAATGTCCAGGTCTAGTTCAATGTCGGGGTAAGCCTGCATAAACGCCGAGATCACCGGTAATGGCAAGCCACCGGCCAGCGGGAGACCTATTTTCAAGCGCCCGCGCGGCTCGTCCGACATGGCTGAAAGTTCGTTTTCCGCGCTGTCGATTTCTACCATGATGCGTTGGCATCGCTCCAGAAATACCTGGCCCTCCGAGGTGAGCTTGACGGAGCGCGTGCTGCGTTGAAAGAGGCGAACGCCGACCCGCTCCTCTAGCCGCGAAATACTTTTGCTGACAGCGGACGGGGTCAGACCTAAGGTGCGCCCCGCGCCAACGAAGCTCTCAGCCAACGCAGTCTGTACAAACACTTCAACGCCACTTAATTTATCCATCCTCTGCCTTTAATGACAAAAACTCACTTAAATAATGAAGTGGAACCCACTTTATCTATCAGTGGCGTAAGCCTAGCATTGGACTTGGAAAAGGGCTATGCAACCTGGCCGCGGCAAAGAACGGGGGCGAACGTAAATGTCCGCCGTGGACAAAAACAGTCAGCATAGCCGTGAGCGTCCGAGGACGTCGTACGGGTCTCTCCGCCCGGTTCGAGGGTTGCGCTTTTGGCGACCCGGCCACAACCGCCGCCATCCTGAACATGGCGGACAGCCTAGAGTCCGCTGCGCGTGGCTTTGGACTGGGGGCACCATGCCGCAGATCGTTGGGGCTTACAGCGCTAAGTTCGCGACATGGCATTAATGGAAATGCGGGTCCATAGCGGCCCAAGGCGAATACGGTTCCGTGCCGAGCCTTCACTTTAATTCGAGAAGAGACTAATCATGAAAGAACAGCGTATTCGCGTCGGCATCATCGGTACCGGCGGCTGGGCCCGGTATGGCCACATTCCAGTCCTGCAGGCCCTTCAAGGCTTTGACGTTGTCGCTCTTGCTGGACGCAATAAGGAAAAGGTTCAGAAATATGCAGACGAGTTTGGCATCGGCATGGCGTACGGCAATGCTGAAGAATTGATCGCGCATCCCACTATCGACCTTGTCGTGGTGCTCGCGCCCACACCGGAGCATGGCCGACTATCCGCTGCGGCCATCGCCGCAGGCAAGGATGTGTACTCCGAGTGGCCCCTGTCTACCAGCACTGCCGAGTCGGAGCGGATCCTAGCGCAAGCCCAGGCGCAGGGCGTGAAGCATGTCATCGGCCTGCAACGGCGATTCTCGCCTGCGGTGCGCTATCTGAAGCATCTGATGCAGGAAAATTACGTTGGCACCTTGCGCGGGGTGCGCATGTCGGTTGGGGTAGACGCGTTCGGTCCGGTGATGCCGGACGCCGTCAAATGGGTGCTCGAGGACGCAAACTTCACACACCTGCTGCCGATCTATGGCGGTCATTTCCATGACGTCCTGTTCAGCACGGTGGGTTTCCCCAAGCAACTCGCGGCAATAACGAAGGTCCAATTTCCCATGACGACCCTTGCCGAAACGGGGCAGCAGGTGCCGTATTCAAGTGCGAACGAAGTTATTGTCATGGGGACGCTGGAGGGTAGCGCGCTCTTTTCGATCCAGCTCGAAGGTGGTCAGGCTCACCGTACCGGCCTGCAGATCGACATTACGGGCACCGAGGGCGTGCTCCGCATGACAAACCCGCACGCGTTCCAGAACCAGGCAGACCACAGGATTGAAGGCATGAAGCACGGCGCCGCAACTTTTGCGGAATTGCCGGTTCCCGCCGAATTTGCATTCTTGCCGATGGCCGGCATGGACGCCAGCGCCCGGGATGTCGCCTACCTGTACAGCGCTTACGCCAGAGACAAGGCTAATGGGACAAATGAGGCCACCAGCTTCGAGGACGCAGTGCGTCAGCACCGCCTGATCGACCGGATCAACGCCAGCTCGGCAGCATTCTTCGCGGCAAACGACGCGCCATGAGTGGGTGGCGAGCGCAGTCGGCTCGCCGCCAAATTGCGGGGTGGCCTACGTCTAATGAGGGGCTGAACCGGCCGATGCATTCGCCATCGCCGCTCCCGGATGCGTCGCACGTGAAATCGGCCAGATGGCGCGGGCCGTGCTCGGCAATCCACCTTAGTGGTTCCATGCGCGGCTCGCATGCAATGGCCGCTAGCAAGCAGAACAGCGTGCAAATTGCTGTCCGGTTCAGACCACCCTAGGTAGCCCAAAGGATACTGGCTTCCGATAGCAACATCCAGCTCCCGCACGCATCTGAAACTTCGCCAAACCGCGAAGTTCCGCGATGCGGCTAGCCAGATCCTATCTCGAAGCCGAGCGGTGAACCGCCGCCCCAGTTCGCCGCGAGGCCAGATGTCAGATGCTTGGCGCGAGGTTGTTAAACCTGCACTAAAAGATCGACGTACAGACAGCGATCGCACGCTGAACCGCAGGTAAAAATCGGCGGCCCATGCCGTGCACAAGTGCGAAGCTTTCCGAACCCGTCTGACTGACAATCTGGCGCGCAATGAGTGAGTCCGGAAAACCATCGAGACTCCACACAGGCAGGACACCGACACCAACATTGTGCTGAACAAGCGCAATGATTGCAGGCACGTCGGAGCTATCGGCAACAATGTTGCACTGGGCATCCACGGAACGAAATTCCTGAAGGACGCGTTCGTAGAAGCCGGGGCCGGAACTCCGCCGAAGAACAACCAGCCGCTTCCCTGAGAGATTTGCAAAACTAAGACTAGGTGCTCGTGCAAGGTCGTCGTTCGTTCGCCGATATAGAGCCGCGAACTGAAGCTCCGCCAAAGGATGAACGGCAAGTGCAGGATTTGACACGGGCAGGTGCGTGAGGGCGAAATCGATCGCCCGACGCTCAATCATATCTTCGAGCAAGCGTGGCTCGCCCTGATGGAGGGAGAAGGTGACCGACGGTAGCTCTGCACCTAGAGCTGCGACGGTACGCGCAACGGGCTCGATCCCTGCGGCGACGAACCCTACCCTGACTCGACCACTCACGCCCCGACCAAGGGCCGCCATTTCCTCGCCGATTTCGTTCGCACTATTCAACAGCTGACAAGCACGCTCGTAAAGCGCGAGTCCGGTGTCAGTCACCAAAAGCCCGCGGCCTGTGCGTTCAAACAGAGAAACGCCCCATAGCGCCTCCAGCTGTTTAATCGATACGCTCAAGGGCGGTTGCGCAATATGCAGCACCTCTGAGGCGGCCGCGAGCGATCGGTGCTCGACAACCGTCTTGAAGTACAGAAGCTGACGCAGATTCATCCCCAAGCCTCGTTCTGATGGGCAACGGTAATGATACCCCGAAGGAGCGCGCCGAAAGACCGCGTTCCGATTTTTATAAGGATGATTACAAGTTTCGTACTGGTGCAAACCTTCGCCGAAGCGTTACCTTGCCTGCATGAATGAGGAAAAAATCAACCACGCCCCCATGATTGCTCCGATTCAACCGCGTGGCGCGCACGAGCCGTCACTAGTTTTTCCAATAAGTGTCGCGACAGTTATCAACGGCCGAAACCTCGAATCCAAATGCGAGACCGCTATCGAGCTTCTGACTCACGAGGACGCCGGCTTCCCTCATGTCGCTCACCTAAGTTCGGGTGAGCTTCAGCTTGACACGCAGGGACGGCTACGCGTTGCGTTGTGGTCGTCGTCGCAAACCACCGCAAATCTTCGTCGCACATGTGTAACCACCTTAATGTTCGCTTGCCCTGATGGGCTCTATGAAGTTCGCTGCCGTTGTATTGCGTCCACGCTGCTACCGGGTCACGCTGCACTCCACGCTTTCCTCCTGCAACCAATAAGCATCCGGGACAAATCCGCTCCCTACGCGCAGGTGCTCTCGGGGATCCGTTATCGCCTCGTTGACCGCGATACCACTTTGCAGCGCTGGTACGCCGTGCAGGCTGCACTTTCCGGCTGTTTTTGACGCATGTGTGCCGTGCCATACGCGTTTCGTATCAGTGGTTATGGCAACGGTAATAGCCCCCCGACGACCTGGTCTCTAGAATCTTAATCAATCAGGGAGGTCGTTATGAAACGCATCGTCGTGGGCATTACGGGCGCTACAGGCGCACCGGTTGCCGTGCGGATATTAAAGTTCTTGCGGGACATGGACGTCCAGGTGCATCTCGTCGTTTCTCAATGGGCGCGGGCAACACTGCAGCAAGAGTGCGGCATCAGTGTTCGGGCACTTTCAGAGTATGCACACACCGTCCACGACGCCCGGGACCAGGGCGCATCAATATCGAGTGGCTCGTTTCATACAGATGGAATGATCATTGTTCCCTGCAGCATGAAGACGCTAGCTGCAATCCGCGTCGGTTATGCAGACAACCTCATCGCCCGCTCTGCCGATGTCACCCTCAAAGAGCGTCGTAAGCTGATCATCGTGGCACGCGAGACGCCGCTTAGCTCGATTCACCTCGAGAACATGCTGCATCTCTCCAACCTTGGAGCGGTCATCTTTCCGCCGACCCCCGCCTTTTACAACAACCCAGCCAATCTCGACGAGATGCTGGACCACCTTGCGGTCCGCATTCTCGATCAGTTCCACCTGGATCACCCGGCCGCAAAACGATGGACGGGGATGAAACAGGTTCTTCAACAGGAGTAGAAAACACCATGGCATATCAGGACTTGCGCACCTATCTGGACGCGCTCGCCAAAGAAGGACAACTCATCCAGCTCAAGGATCCGGTTCTTCCCGAGCCGGATATCAGCGCGGCGGCCTGCGCGGTCAACAAGCTTGGCGAAACTGCACCTGCCTTGCTTTTTGACAACATCCAGGGCTACACGGACGCACGCATTGCGATGAACGTTCACGGTTCCTGGTACAACCACGCCCTTATGCTGGGCATGCCTAAAGAGACACCCCTAAAGGAACAGTTCCACGAGTTCGTCCGCCGTTACGAGACCTATCCCGGTGTCGTCGACGGACGCGAAACTGCGCCTTGGCAAGAAGTTGTCGTCGACAAAGACATCAACCTGTTTGACATCCTTCCGCTGTTCCGCCTCAATCATGGCGACGGCGGCTTCTATATCGACAAGGCGTGCATCGTGTCGCGTGATGTCACCGATTGGGAAAATCCCAACACACAGAATGTCGGGATGTATCGCCTTCAGGTGAAAGGAAAGAATCGCATCGGTATCCAACCGGTGCCTGCACACGACATCGCGATTCATCTGCGCAAAGCCGAGGAGATTGGCGAAGATCTGCCCATTGCAATCTGCATCGGTAACGACCCGCTGATCAGCACAGTCGCCGCGATGCCTATCCTCTATAACCAATCCGAATACGAGATGGCCGGCGCTCTCGCGCAAGAGCCGTATCCGGTCGTCAAAGCGCAACATACGGGACTGCAGGTTCCTTGGGGCTCGGAAATTGTGCTCGAGGGCAAGATCCTCTCGCGTGTGCGCGAAGGTGAGGGACCGTTTGGCGAGTTTACGGGTCATTACTCCGGTGCTCGCCAGATGCCGGTAGTCGAAATAACTAAGGTATCGCATCGTCGTAATCCTCTATTCGAGCATCTGTACCTTGGCATGCCGTGGACGGAAATCGACTACCTGATGGGTGTGAACACATGCGCTCCGCTACATGTCCAGCTGAAGGAAGCATTCCCGGAAGTACAGGCGGTCAACGCCCTGTACACCCATGGGCTCGTGGTCATCGTCTCGACGAAGCGACGCTTTGGTGGCTTCGCGAAAGGCGTCGGCATGCGTGTGCTGACAACGCCGCACGGCTTCGGTTACGCAAAGCTGGTGATCGTTGTGGACGAAACCATTGACCCGTTCAATTTGCCACAAGTGATGTGGGCGCTGTCGACGAAGTTCAATCCGCAGTATGACCTCGTTACGGTTCCGGGTCTGTCGGTCCTGCCGCTCGATCCCGCATCCGACCCGGCCGGTATGACGCACAAGCTCGTCATAGACGCGACGACCCCTGTTGCTCCAGAAGAGCACGGCCATTATTCACAGGAACTGAGCGATCCGATCAACACAGAAGAGTGGGTCGAGAAGTTGCGCAATATGCTCTCCCCGGCTTAAAGGAAAATAAAATGAGTAAGAAGCATGTCTGTCCCCGCTGCGAGTCCGTCAAGACGGAAACGTTGACGCAATCTCCCGTCCCCGGTGTGTGGGAGGTGTACCACTGCGAAGAATGCTTCTTCGCATGGCGCAGCACCGAGCCCGAGTTCATCACCGACCCGGCGAAGTACAACCCAGAGTTCAAGCTCAACCGTGCGGAGCTGGATAAGGCGGACGTAATGCCGGCAGTACCGCCGCTTCGCAACCTGTAACAGCTTGACCGCAGCTCATTGATAGATGCCCAGCGCTGCCTGGGCGTCTGAACGCCGGGAACACGGACGAATGACGCATGTGTCACCGTCTCATTATTTCAGAAACGTTTGAGGTTCCAAAAAATGAAGGTGCTTAACAAGGCAATCGCGGTACTTGGTGCACTGGTGCTGCCCGTTGCAGCTCTTGCGCAATCGTCACAACCCGTTTCCCGGGAGCAGGTCAAAGCCGAAATGTCTGAACTGGAGGCTGTCGGCTACAACCCCGCGAGCCGCAATGACGCCAGCTACCCTGCCGAAATCCAAGCGGCTCAGGCACGTCTCTCGGCCCCAGCAACCGCGGCAACCGATACGACGACGTCTTCATATTCCCCACCGATCGTAGTCAATCATTAAACTGAACGCGGGCCGTCTCGAGCGGCTGCGCCATACAAAACCGCGCATTGCAGCTACCCTCATGATTTTTCGACATACCCAATCAAGGCCTCGCAGCGCATGCAGCGCAATCGCGTCTGAATTCGGAATACAATGCCCCCAGCGGCTGACAGCTACAACGGTATCCCGCAATGTCGGTGCGTTCAAATACGCCAACAGACCTGCAACCGATATGCATTTGAAGTGTATCGGCTTCTTCCGCATACACGCCTCAGCAACTACGAACCCTGATCGTTGACGTGCTTGGCGCTGCCCCCTGAAACGCGTAAGCGCACTATCAAGCACACCGAGGCGTCCCTCGGCGACACTGTGTTTTGATGCTGTAACCACCATCGTGCATCCCGCGGACACACACTCAAATCACTTGGCTAACGAGCCCCCGTGCGTGCGGATTTGGCAACCTAAGCCAAGTGCTTGGGCATCGCTCTTTTGAACGCAGGAAAATGCGCACCAGTCGGGGCAACATCGAGCCCAACACCCCGAATGAGGAGCCTGACCTGTATTCGGGCTTGATAGGGACTACGGCCAGCCCACCACGTTGCCAATGCTAGCCGTCTCTGTCGGTGCTTTCGGCACTATGCAGAACCGCGCTGCCGACCACAACTGATGAAATTTATCTTGAGATTCAATCCCACTTACCTTCGCCGCCCACTAGTTCTTTGCGCCGCGGCCGTCTCGTTGCCCGCATCCGCGCAAAGTAGTGTCACCCTGTACGGGAACGTCGACGAAGCCATCGTGTACGCGAACAATCAGAACGGCCATTCGAACTTGTACCTGCGTCAAGGCAATCTGTATGCGTCCAAGTTCGGGTTCAAGGGGATGGAGGTGCTCAGTCCGACGTTGAGCGCGATTTTCGACTTGCAGCAGGGCTTCGATCCCGGAACCGGCGCCGAGCAAACGGCCGGGCTGGCTTTCAACCGCTATGCGTATGTCGGACTGCAGGACACACAGGCCGGTACGGTGGCTTTAGGCCGTCAGTACACACCGTACTATCTGCTCGTAGGCACGCTAGGGCCAGTGACCTACCTGACCGGAGCGACCGGCGCACATCCCGGCGATATCGACGGGTTCGATACCGACATTCGCGCAAACAATTCGGTAACGTACGCGTCCCCGTCGATCCATGGGATTCGGGGCAGCGTGCAGTACGGGTTCGGAGGCGTGCCCGGCAGCGTGCAACGTGGCAGTCTCATCAGCGCTGCGCTGCGGTATGACGGCGGTCCGCTCGCGATCGGGGCCGCCTATCTCAGGATGTACAACACGGGCAACACTGTTGGATTCGACCCGAACGGCAGCTCGCAATTTCCTCACTCGGCGCTGAACAACGGCTATCTGTCGGCACGAGTCGTCCAGCAGGTCGCGGCTGCCGCCCAGTATACAGTTGGCGATTTCGTGTTCGGTCTGAGCTATTCGAATGTGGTTTATCAGCCGGATGGTCATTCGCTTTTTGGCGATGCCGCCGTGTTCAACATCTACGGTGCGCTGGTGAGTTATCGGGTGAGCACCGCGGTCGATTTAGCCGCTGGCTATAGCTACACGCGCGCGTCATCCGCCAATGGCATCGACGACGCGGCCCGCTACCAGCAGGTCTCGCTAAAGGAGCTGTACCACTTTTCCAAACGCACGACTTTGTATGCTTTGCAGGCCTATCAGCACGCCTCGGGTAAAACGCTCGGTGTTGGCGGTAGCGGCGATATCATCGATGCACGACCGATCGTTGGGGACTCGCAGAACACGACGCCATCGTCGACGCCGAATCAGTTTGTCGCGATGTTCGGGCTGGCTATCGCTTTCTGATAAACCGGGAGCTCGTCACCCTGAATTGCGCGCTCGAGGCGTTTCGCGACGGCCGCAGCGTTATCATGCACACTGCGCGCGATCCGCGCATCGGCGAGATGCTGGACGCACTCTTGGCACAAGGCATGACCCGCGACGATGCGCGTCATCGCGGTGACCGCACGCTCGGACAGCAGTTCGGAGGGATCGCGGATGCCGTGCTGAAGGCCCTGCAGTTGCGTCGTCTGATTCTGTAGGGCGGCGATACGTCAAGCCGAGTCACGCAGGTGCTCGGAACAGATGCGCTCGAAATCGACACGCGCCTGACGCTGGGGGCGCCCTTGTGTCGCGTGATCTCCGAAAAACTACGTCTGCGTGACCCCAAGGAGCACTGAGAGGCGGGCAGACAGGCGATGCGGGATTCTTCGTCGGTCGGGAGACGGGAATGTCACGTGATATTCGCCGAGTGACGCATGCGTTCACGGGCGGCGAGGTCCCTCTACATCGCCTTTTTTTCGTTCTCGTCAGTCGCGATTTCGTTGCGGCTGGCGTGCAGCCGTGTGCATCTGATCAATTTTCCTAAATCATCCACTCACCAACACCTAGGGAAGGTCTGCACATCGCGTTTTCAGAGCGCCGATCTCTTGCCACTTGGACCGAGTCAGAGATGAGAATCTACCGACAGGTTGGTCGTCTGGCTTTTGAACCGCGACGCCCCTTGTTTGCTGAGACTTGTGGCCTCAATCTCCGAGCATTTCACGCTTTCCGCAAAGCCTTACGTGCCATCCACAGGTTGCCCAGCGCAAATAGTGTCGTGGTCTGGGCGGTGTTTTTCATCAACGCCCGGTACCGGGTCTTCGTGTAGCCAAACTGCTGTTTGAGGACTCGGAACGGATGTTCGACCTTGGCGCGGATGCCGGCCTTCAGACGTTCAATCTGATCGTATATCGCGTACAGACGATCGTTCAGGTCCAGTTCTCTACGCCTGCCTGGCCGCATCGCGACATGCCAGCGAACCGCGTTTGCCTTGCAGCGCTTTTCGATACCCTGATATCCGGCGTCAGCGTACACATCCGTTTCCTGGCCGTGCAACAACGCTTCGGCCGCGTTGATGTCGTGAACGTTGGCCGCAGTACCGATGACGGTGCGCGCCAGCCCCGACTCTGCGTCCACGCCGACATGCGTTTCCATCCCGAAGTACCACTGATTTCCCTTCTTCGTCTGGTGCATTTCCGGGTCTCGTGTACCAGAGCCGTTCTTCGTCGAGCTGGGTGCAGAGATCAAGGTAGCGTCGACCGCCGACCCTGTTTTAAGCATCAAGCCTTTCTCGCTCAGGATCTCATTGACCAGCGTGAGCATCTGCGCAGCCAGGCCGTGCGTTTCGAGCAGGTGGCGGAACCGGAGAATCGTGCTCTCGTCCGGCAAACGCGTCATCCCCTCGTCTAGCCCCGCAAACTCACGATACACTGGTACGTCATAACGCGCCTCTTCCATCGCCGGGTCTGACAGACCAAACCACCGCTGCATGAAGTGGATCTGCAGCATCGTCGCAATCGGGAACGGCGGCCGTCCAGTCTTACCCTTCGGATAGTGCGGTTCGATCAACGCAATCAACCTCGACCATGGCACAACGCGCCTCATCTCGTCGAGAAATTCCCGTTTGCGTGTACGTTTCGTTGACAGATCCAGACCAAGACCAAGCTGCGTCATCGAAGAACCTCTTAGACTTTCCTATCTACCACGATAGTCTACCCGCACGTCGGCGCCAGGACTTTTGCAGACCTTCCCTTGCCTTTTCTCATTTCCACTGCGGAGAAAACGGCCCTACGACAGGGAAATGCGTACAGGATTATCGTGAGCGCCGATCACGCAGGATGCCGGTGTATGTCGGACCATGCGCATACAAGCCGTCGACTTTACCTGAGTCGCGCCGTCCGGGAGGGCGACTCACCAAAGCGCTCCTTATAGCTCTGCGCGAAGCGTCCAAAGTGGGTGAAGCCGCAATCGAGTGCGATGCCCGCGATGCGTACGTCCGCAGACGTCGCAAGAATGAGTTCACGCGCGCGATCCAGTCGAATCTGCCGCAGATAGTGCATCGGGCTGGTCTGACGGAAGCGCATGAAGCCGTCGCATAACGTGCGTACCGGCACACCCACCGCGTCGGCGAGGTCGGCAAGCTGCAAAGGCGAGCCAAGGCGGGCGATCATCACGTCCTCGGCCCGGCGAACGAACCCCGGCGTGATGCCCGGGCGTGCCACGGAGCTGGCCGGAGCGTCGCGCTCGGCGGACCCCGCCGTGAGCAGATTGACCAGCAGCGACTCGACGTGCTCGCCCACGCGAGCATTGGCGCACGCGCTCGCGAGCAGATCCGGTGAACTGGCGATCAGCTTCAACTGGTCTTGCCATGCGCGCATCGCGCCGCTCGCGAAGCGCACGAGTGCGCCGCCCGGTTCCGCGCCGAGCGCCGCGTCGTGCGGCAAAGCGGCGGGATCGATACGTAACACGAGCTGCTCGCACTGTGGCGAGAGCTTCGCGCTGAAAGACTCACCGGGTGCGCGAACCACGCCTTGCCGGTCGTTGACCTCGATGGTACGGCCCGCCGCTTTCACCTCCGCGCTGCCGGACACGCAAAACATCAGCAGGTAATAGCCGTCCACCGCTTCGACGTCGACATGCATGCCGCTGCCGAAGCCGATCGTGCCGATTCCGAGCCGGCCGATCTTCACGAAATCCATATGCGAGCGCCCGCTGCCGTCGCCGAATGGCGCCAGCGAATGGGGCTGCATCACGCGCGAAATGAGTTCGCGCGTCTCGTCCAGGTCCTTCGACTCGAACAGACGATGATCGCGCAGCGCATGAGGACGGAAATCGGAGCGGGTCATGACGACGAAGGATAAGGTGCCCAGTTCCGGCCGCAACGGGTTTCATTTAGATAACTGCCTGAATCGGACAGGCGGCGCGAGTACTGCCAGAAGCGGATAGCACCGCTATTTTGGATCTCCAAAAATAAGTCCGCAGCCGTCAAAAAAACTGTTTGCAAGCGACGGTCCCTCATACAGGCAGTACCCAGCAATCTAGCGGAGTCATCAGCATGGAAATGGCCGAAACGCCCGTGCGCATTATCAGCAACAGGGATACGGATCACGTCGTGTTCCCGCACGACGACGGGTCGCGTGTACCGTACAAGGTATTCAGTTCGCAAGCAGTGTACGAGCGTGAGCAGGAGCGCATATACCGCGGCCCAACCTGGAATTTCGTTGCACTGGAAGCGGAAATTCCGCAAGCCGGCGACTATAAAAGCACTTTCGTCGGCGACACCCCGGTGGTCGTCACGCGTCTGGAGGACGGTGCGCTTTCGGCGTGGGTGAACCGCTGCGCGCACCGTGGCGCTTCAGTGTGCCGCAAGGCGCGCGGCAACGCCACGTCGCATACCTGTGTGTATCACCAGTGGAGCTTCGACAATAGCGGCAACCTGCTCGGCGTGCCGTTCCGTCGTGGCCAGAAGGGCATGACGGGCATGCCCGCTGACTTCGATCCGAAGAATCATGGCCTGCGCAAGCTGCGCGTGGACAGCTATCGTGGCCTCGTATTCGCGACTTTCAGCGACGAGGTCGTGCCGTTGCCCGAGTATCTGGGTTCGGAAATGCGCCCGTGGATCGATCGCATCTTCCACAAGCCGATCGAATATCTCGGCTGCACGAGGCAGTATTCGAAGTCGAACTGGAAGTTGTACTTCGAGAATGTGAAGGATCCGTATCACGCGAGCATGCTGCATCTGTTCCATACCACCTTCAACATTTTCCGCGTCGGCATGAAGGCGCGCTCGATCCCGGACGCAACGCACGGTCTGCATAGCATCATCACGGTGACGAAAACAGGCGAAGACACCTCGGCGGCGTACAAGCAGCAGAACATCCGCTCGATGGACGAGGGCTTCTCGCTCGAAGACGATACCGTGCTCGGCCACATCTCCGAGTACGAGGAAGACACGACGAACCATATTCAACCCATCTTCCCGCAGCTCGTGATCCAGCAGATCCACAACACATTGGTTGCGCGCCAGTTGTTACCGAAGGGTCCGAATAATTTCGAACTGATTTTCCATTTTTTCGGCTACACGGACGACACGCCGGAACTGCGGGCTCTGCGCGTCAAGCAGGCGAATCTCGTGGGGCCTGCCGGCTATATTTCGATGGAAGACACCGAGGCCACCGAACTCGTGCAACGCGGCACGATTCGCGACGGCGACGCGACGTCGGTGATAGAGATGTCACGCGGCAATCCCGAACAGCAGGACACGGTGATTACGGAAAGCCTGATTCGCCGCTTCTGGGTCGGGTATCAGCAATTGATGGGCTATTAAACAGGCATGCACATGGAAGCGATGAAATTGTGGTTCGAATTGCACATGCTGCAGAACCAGTACATCAGCAATCTCGACAACGACCGGCTCGAAGCATGGCCGACGCTATTCACCGAGGACTGCACGTACGAGATCGTGCCGAAGGAAAACGCCGACATGGGGTTGCCGATCGGCATCATTCACTGCACGAACCAGCGCATGCTGCGCGATCGCGTGGTGTCGCTGCGTAACGCGAACATCTATGAAGACCACACGTACCGGCATATGACCTCGGGCCTCGTCGTCACGGGAGAGAAAGACGGCGTGATCGAAACCGAGAGCAGCTACGTGGTGGTGCAGACGCGTGCGAATGGCGAGTCCGACGTGTATCAGGCGGGCAAGTATTACGACTGCGTGGTGCGTACGCCCGAGGGGCTGCGCTATCGCAGCAAGCGCGTGGTGTACGACACGTCGCGCGTGCAGACGCTGCTCGCCACTCCGATCTGAAGGAGCCCCTATGGAACAGACACTCGAAAACTGGCAAACCATCGGGACACTCGACGATTTTGTCGAAGGCGAACCGGCTGCCATCATTGCAGGCGAGCGGCAAGTCGCGGTTTTCCGGCTCGGCGACGAAGTCTTCGCGCTGAACGATCTATGTTCGCATGGCCACGCGCGTCTGTCGGACGGCTATGTGGAAGACGGCTGTGTCGAATGTCCGCTGCATCAAGGGCTGATCGATATTCGCACTGGCGCGCCGCGTTGCGCACCTATCACCGAGCCGGTGCGTGCGTTCCCGATTCGTGTCGTCGATTCGCGGGTCGAGATTCATGTCGACTGATCGGCATGTGATCGTGGGCGCGGGCCATGCCGCGCGGCGCGCGGCGGAAACGTTGCGCGAACGTGATCCGAACGCGCGGATCGTCATGCTCGGCGAGGAGCCGCATGCGCCATACGACCGCCCGGCGCTCTCGAAAGACGCCTTGCTCGCGGAGGGTGGCGAACAGAGGGCGTTCATTCGCCGGCCAGACTGGTACGCCGCACATGATATCGAATTGCGGCTGGCGACCACGGTCGAGTCGATCGACCGTGCGCGCAGCGAGGTGAGGTTGCGCGGTGGCAGTCCGATCGGATACGACAGGCTGCTGCTTGCAACCGGGTCGCGCGTGCGCAGATTCGCCGGACCTGTGGATCACCGTGTGCCGCTTTACTACGTGCGCACACTGGCCGACTCGCTGGCGCTGCGAAGCGCGCTCGGGTCGGGCAGGAAGGTCGCGATTCTGGGCGGCGGTTTTATCGGGTTGGAAGTTGCCGCTTCGGCGACTCGGGCGGGTTGCGAGGCGACGGTGATCGAGCCGGCGGCGGCACTGCTGCAACGATCGCTGCCGCCAGCGGCGGCGCGTTTCGTCGCAGCACTTCACGCGCGGCACGGCGTGACGCTCAGGCTCGACGAAACGCCGTTGAGCATAGGCTACGAGAATGGCCGCGCACTGATTGAAACAGATCGTGGGACGCTCGAGGCAGATATCGTCGTGGTAGGGATCGGCGTGTTGCCCAACGTCGAACTGGCGCAAGAGGCGGGGTTGCAGGTGGACAACGGCATTGTGGTGGATGCCCGGTGCCGCACGGCCGACCCACGTATTTTCGCGGCGGGTGAAGTGACCATGCATTTCAATCCGCTGCTGGGTCGTCACGTTCGGATCGAGTCGTGGCAAGTGGCGGAAAATCAGCCAGCCATTGAAGCGGCGAACATGCTTGGCGTTGCGCAGGAATACGTCGAATGGCCGTGGCTTTGGTCCGATCAGTTCGACTGCAATATCCAGACGCTTGGCACCATCGATGCGTCGCACACGCTGATCGCGCGCGGCGACACGCATAACGGCCCGTTTAGTCTGCTCGCGCTCGACGCGGACAGGCGTTTGCGCGCGGTGGTCGCGATCAACTCGGGTCGGGATATGGGCGCCTGCAAGCGGCTCGTTGCGTCCGGCAAGGTGCTCGATCCCGCACTGCTTGCCGACCCTGCAGTGGGTCTGCGATCGTTGCTGTGACGTGAGGAAGGTGTGGCGATGTCAGGCGCGAAATTGCTGCATTCGCTCACGACGGCGCCGGTTTTCCGAATGCGCCCGGAAAAGACGCTCGGCCATTCGATCAGGTCTTCGGCCTGCTCGTCGAAATCGACCCGCGACACATTCTTGAGATTGTTGCGAAAGAAGCGGCTGTCCTCGCGGAGGCTGGCCCCCGATCTCCAGCTATTTGCCGTTGCTGTCATAACCGGATTTTCGGGTTGGCAGGCCATTCCAAACTACGATTGCCTCAAATCGTGAACGATCCAATCGAGACATGACTGTGCAAGCTCGTCGAGACTCCGTCCGGCAAGCGTCAGCACCTGAAGACGGCGCTGCGTCAGAAGCGGATTGTCGAATGGAATGGCCTTCATTCGATCCACGGCAAGTCGCTTCGCGACGGAAACGTAACCTGACGGCATGATCGCCTCCGGCACCGCCAACTCGAAGCGGTACAGCGCGGCGACATACCGGCTCGTCATCAGCGGCGTGATCTCGACATTCTCGACGTTGCAGGCGATGTCGAAGAGCTGTCGATTCGTCGTGCCCTTATCCTGAAGCAATACCGGGTACGAACTGAGATCCTTGAGCGCGATCTTCGTCTTGCCCGCAAGCGGATGCGTCTCGTGCATCAACGCCATGACCGGCGCGCGCTGCGTGAACTGCACAACGACACCCGGTTCGGGTTTGAAGCTGAATGCGAGCGCGATCGACGCCTCTCCCGACAGAATCATCTGGCTGGCGCGCTCCGACGGCACGACTTCAAGCTGAATCGCGACATCGGGATGGTCCTGGCAAAAGGCACCCAGTGATACCGGCAGAAAGTCGAATGCAAAACCTTCCGTGCAGGCAATCGTGAGCGTGCGCGCTCGCCGCCTCTCCTCGCCCTGAATTTCGTCGAATACGGCCTGCGCATCGGAAACGGTACGTTGCGCGTGACGCAACAGCAGGCGTCCCGCATGCGAGAGCACCATGCCGCGCGCATGACGCTCGAACAGAGGCACGCCGATATCGCCCTCCAGCTTGGCGATATGGCGGCTCAGCGCCGACACGGTCAGGCCGAGCTTCTCGGTAGCGGACGTGAGCGAGCCCGCCTGGGCCACGACCGAAAAGTAGTAAAGCGATGGCTCCATCAACTTGCGCATGGCGATGCTCGGAACGCGGGGAACCGATGAGGTTTGACGTACTCGCAAATGTACCTTGTTTGATTGCGAATACAAAAACACTTCGACGCGGCTAATCTGCATGCAGCCGATCAAAAAACACGCAACCGATATGTCCCGACAAAGCGCCATCACCCAAGCCCACTCGCACTTCGACAGCGGTGCCTTCCTCGACACCCTTAGCCGCCGCGTCGCGCTCGCAACGGAAAGCCAGCGTGCCGACGCCGCACCGCTCCTGCGCCGCTACCTTTCCGAAGAGATCGGAAGCCAACTGGGCTCACTCGCCTTCACCTACGAAATAGTGGAAAACCCGGTGTCCGGCATGCCGCCATTTCTCGTCGGAGAACGCATCGAATCGCCGGAATTGCCGACCGTGCTCCTGTACGGGCACGGCGACGTCGTCGGCGGAGACGCGGCCAACTGGAGCCATGGCCGCTCGCCCTGGCAAGTAAAGATCGAGGGCGACCGGTGGTACGGACGCGGCATCGCCGACAACAAGGCGCAGCACTCAATCAACCTTGCCGCCCTTTCGGCTGTCTTCGCGGAACGCGGCCAACTGGGCTTCAACGCGAAGATCATCTTTGAGATGGGCGAGGAAGTCGGCTCGCCGGGACTCGACGCCGTTTGCGCGACCTTGCGCCAGCGACTGCGCGCCGATGTATTGATCGCCTCCGACGGCCCGCGCCAGCGAGCCGCTTCGCCGACCGTGTTCCTTGGCTCGCGTGGGGCGCTGCATTTCCGGCTGGCGCTGACCAATGCGTTCGGCGCGCGCCACTCCGGCAACTGGGGCGGCGTGCTCGCCAATCCGGCGACCGTGCTCGCGAATGCGCTCGCGAGTCTCGTCGATGGTCGCGGCCGTATCCGCATCAACGGCCTGTTGCCGCCCGCCATTGCGCCGCAGATACGCGCGCGCGTCGCGCATCTGGAAATCGGCAACGACGAGGGCGATCCGCCTCTGTCGCCGAATTGGGGCGAACCCGGTTTGACTCCCGCGGAGCGCGTCTTCGCGTGGAACACGCTCGAAGTGCTTGCGATGCAATCAGGCAACGTCGCCAACCCTGTCAGCGCGATTCCGCAGTCGGCTGAAGCGGTGTGTCAATTGCGCTTCGTCGTGGGCACGGACTGGAAACGCGCCAGGGAACTGATCGAAGCGCATCTCGCGCGGGAAGGCTTCGATGGCGTCGAAGTCACCATCGAGGCATCGGGCGCGGCAACGCGCCTCGATCCAGATAACCCTTGGGTGGCGTTCACCGAACGGTCCATAGAAACCTCGACCGGCAAACCGGTCACCCTGCTGCCGAACCTCGGCGGCACGATCCCGAATGAATCGTTCGCCGACACGCTCGGACTGCCGACCATCTGGATTCCTCATTCGTATCCCGGCTGCCGTCAACACGCGCCCGACGAGCACGTGCTCGCGCCCGTCATGCGCGAAGCGCTGGAACTGATGACCGGCGTCTTCTGGGATCTCGGCGAGCCCGGCGTGCCCCTCAACCGCTGACCGCTTTCCTCATCCCGACCTTTACCCCTCACCCGGAACACACACCATGGATTCGACTGTCATTGACGATGACGTGCGCCACCCGGACCCGAAACCCATGCGGCGCCTGATCGTCGCGACGAGCATCGGCAACGCGCTCGAATGGTTCGATTTCGCCGCGTACGGATTCTTCGCCGTCACCTTATCGAAACTGTTCTTTCCCGCGCACGACGAAACCGTCTCCCTGCTCATGACGTTCGGCACCTTCGGCCTGTCGTATGTGTTCCGGCCGCTCGGCGCCCTTCTGCTCGGACGCTATGCGGACCGGCGCGGACGCAAGGCCGCGCTCCTCGCCGCGCTCGCGCTGACGACCGTTGGCACGTTCATTTGCGCCGTCATTCCGACTTATGCGCAGATAGGGCTCGCCGCGCCGATCGGCTTGATGGCCGCGCGCATTCTCATCTCCTTCTCGACTGGCGGCGAGTTCGGCAGCGGTACCGCGCTGATGATCGAGCAGAAGAGCAAGCGCAAGGCGTATCTCGCGAGCTGGCAATTCTCGAGTCAGGGCATGAGCACGGTGCTCGCATCGTGCGCGGGTCTCGCCCTCAGCACGCAATTGTCGCCGGCGCAGATCGAGTCCTGGGGATGGCGCACGCCGTTTCTCTTCGGGCTGCTGGTCGCGCCGGTAGGCCTGTACATCCGCAAGCATATCGACGATACGCTGCCTGGCGCGGCACACGGCTCGGCTCATGCCACGGCACGCAATCAACCCGTGCGCGAGCTGCTCGCGCATTGCAAGGGCCGCATTCTACTGGCCGCGGGCATCATGGCCGTGTCGACGGCCGCGAGTTATCTCATGATCCTTTACATGCCGACGTACGCGGTCAAGCAACTGCATCTGCCGGCATCAACAGGCTTCGCCGCGACCGTCGTCACCGGCGCCATCCTGATGCTGTTCACGCCGATCATGGGCCATCTTGCCGATCGCTACGGGCGCAGCCGCATGATGCTGCTCTCTGCCGTCGCCACGCTCCTCACGATCTATCCATGCTTCGCCTGGCTGTTGTCGAGCCCGTCGTTCTCCGTGCTGATGACGATCATGGTCCTTGCGGGCGTGTTGAAGGCGATCTACTTCGGCCCGCTCGCGGCGGTGTTGTCCTCGCTCTTTCCGACCCACATGCGAAGTACAGGCCTTGGATTCAGCTACAACATCGGCGTGATGGTGTTCGGCGGATTCACACCGTGGCTCGTCACCGCGATGATCGGCGCGACGCACAACCCGCTGTCGCCGGCGTTCTACCTGATGGCGTGCGCGGTTTTGAGCCTCGCCTGCATCGCGATTTATCACTACAAGCTCACCAAGCACATCTGAAACATGAACGACCCTCTGAATGACCTCACATCCGATTTCAGCGGCTGGCTGATGTATCACTCGGTTGGCGTCTATCCGGGCCACCGCGAAGCGATGAAGCAGGCGCTCGCGGACTTCGCCACGACATGGTGCGCACCCGACGACACACGCTGGGACGCCGCCCTCGCGGCACGCGCAAAACTGTTGTCGGACTGGGCGGCGCTGATCGCCGCGCCGGACGCGAACGTATTCGGCGCACAGAACGTGACCGATGCCTTCGCACGTTATCTCGACGGCCTCGCGAACGACGTTCTGCGCAACCGCACCGTGCTGGTCGCGGCGGACTGCTTCCCGAGCCTGCATTTCCTGCTCTCGGGCCTGGCAGAGCGGCGCGGCTTCACGCTTCGCACCGTGCCGGTACGCGAAGGCGAAGATTACGTGCGCGACGAAGACTTCATCGAAGCCTGGAGCGGCGATGTCGCGCTCGCTCTGGTCACATGGGTGTCCTCGCTGACCTCGAAGCGCGTGAACCTTGCCGCGATGTGCGAGCAGGCACGCCGTCGCGGCAGCTTCGTGGCGCTCGACGTGACGCAGGGCATCGGCATTCTGCCATTCGATCTGAAAGAGACGCCTTTCGACTTCGTGTGCGGGTCAACGCTGAAGTGGCTGTGCGGCGCACCCGGGACCGGCTTGGGCTATATCGCGCCGGACACGCTGCAAAGAGGCGCCAAACCAGCGGTGCGTGGATGGTTCAGCCAGGAAGATCCGTTCAACTGGAACATCGACGCCTTCACGTATGCCTCGGATGCGCGCCGCTTCGATACCGGCACGCCCTCAGTGCTGCCGTTCGTCGCATCGCAGCCGGGCATGACGTGGATGCGCGCCCAGCCCAAGGGCAGCGTGCGTGCGCACAACCTTGAACTGTGTCATGCGCTGATCTCGCTCGCCCACGAAAAGGGTTATCGTCTGCTTTCCCCACGCGCCGACGACGAACGCGGCGCGAGCATCATGGTCGAGCCGCCCGCGCATCTCGATGCGGCGAACATTGTCATTCAACTGAAGAGCGCGGGCCTGTTCGTCGATTCGCGCGGCCGCACGCTGCGTTTTTCTCCGGGCGTTTGCTCGACGCAAGCGGGCCTCGCGAGACTGGCGCAATGTCTGCCACGCTGATCACAGCGCGCACCTTCTCGCGGGCGCCGCGGCGCATGGGTATTGCCTGCGTGCTGACAGGGCCGCCGGGCTGCGCGAACCGCTAGCCACCCGCCCTTTCATCACTGAGACGAATTTCCATGACCTCATCCTCTATCAATCGCGCTTCCACCGACGCCATCATCGAAGGCGTGCGCGGCATCGTCATGCCGATGCATTGCACCGATTTGCCCACTACGATGCAGTTCTTCATCGCTCGCCTGGGATTCAGGCTCGACGCGATCTTTCCGGCCGACGCCCCTCGCACCGCCATGCTCTCGCGCGACGGCTTCACGTTGCGACTCGGACTCGACGTGGTCAATGGCATCGACACGCTCCAGGTGCTCTGCGACGATCCCGCGCAAATTCCTGGCGAAACGCGCGAAATCATCGCCCCGAATGGCGTAACGGTGCGTCTCGTGAATGCCAGCCCGCCGATGGTGCTGCCGCCCACGCGTCAACAGTTGGTGTTGTCGCGTATGGACGGCGACGCGCACTGGAGTGTCGGCCGTGCGGGCATGCGCTACCGCGATCTGCTCCCCGAGCGGCATGGCGGCGCGTTCATCGCATCGCACATCCGCATTCTCCAGGGCGGCCCGGTGCCCGATTACGTGCATTTCCACAAGATCCGCTTCCAGACCATTTTCTGCCGCAAGGGCTGGGTGCGCCTCGTCTACGAAGGACAAGGCGAGCCTTTCCTGCTCGAAGCGGGCGACTGCGTGCTGCAGCCGCCGGAGATCCGTCATCGCGTGCTGGAAAGTTCGGCGGGCGCGGAAGTCATCGAGCTCGGCAGTCCCGCCGAGCACATCACGATGGCCGATCATGCGATGACGTTGCCCTCGACTGTCTACGACCCCGAGCACGATTTCAACGGTCAACGCTTCGTGCGTCATGTCGCGAAGCAGGCGACGTGGACGCCGTGGAAATCCCCCGGATTCGTGGTGACAGACACGGGAATCGGCGCTGCGACACAGGGCCTCGCCGGCGTGCGCGTGGTTCGTCCGCAAGGCGAAGGACAGGAGGCATCGCGCATGCACGACACCGAGTTCTGCTTTTTCTTCGTGCTAGCAGGCAGTCTCGAAGTCGTTCAGGGCAACCAGACCTGGCATCTGCGCGCCGATGACAGCATCGCGATTCCGGGCATGTCGACTTATGCATTCCGCCGGTGCAGCGCGGATCTCGAACTGCTTGAAGTCACGCTGCCGGCCGATTTCTCACTCGTTTAAAGGTCTGGAGAAGCTTCCCATGATCGATCGCCATACTATCGCCTTCGTCTCAGGCGCGAACCGCGGCCTTGGGGCGCAGTTCGTCGCGCGGCTGCTTGCGCGTGGCGCCGGCAAGGTCTACGCCGCATCGCGCGGGGGTCTTGTCGAACACGATGATGCGCGTGTGATTCCAGTCACGCTCGATATCACCGATGAAACGAGCGTGGCGAATGCCGCACGTCTTGCCGGTGACACCACGCTGCTCATCAACAATGCAGGCGTGAACCACCAGTCCGCATTTTTGTCGCCGTTCGCAGTCGAGCATGCCCGCACCGAGATCGACGTCAATTTCCTGGGCACGTTGCGCATGGCACGCGCGTTCGCACCGGTTCTGATCGGCCGGCGCGGCGCGATGATCAACGTGTTGTCGATACTTGCGCGCGTCAGTCTGCCGGCAATGGGTTCACTGTGCGCATCGAAAGCGGCTGCGCTACGCCTTACCGAATCGATGCGCGCGGAACTCGCACCGCATGGCGTGAGCGTGCTCGCCGCGTTGCCCGGCGCCATCGACACCGACATGAGCCGCGACTTCGACGGCCCGAAGCTCGATCCCGCCTTTAGCGCCGATTCGGTGCTCGACGCCTTGACGGGCGAAACGGGCGAGGTCTATATCGGCGCGATGGCGCAAGGCCTCGCGCAAGATCTGGCGCTCGACCGTGCCGCGACGCAGGCGCGAATTCTTTCCTTACCTTAAGGCGGACGGCAACATGGGTTCCTATATTGACATCGACAGTCACGACGGCCGGCGCTTTCGTGCTTATCACGCGACGCCGGCCCAAGGGTCCGCACCGGGCATCGTGCTGTTACAGGAAATTTTCGGCATCAACGGCTATATGCGGGAGATGGCGGATCGCTTCGCGGAAGAAGGCTATGTGGTGCTAGTGCCGGATCTGTTCTGGCGTATGAAGCCGGGTGTCGAACTGGGCTACGGCGAAGCCGACTTCCGTGAAGCGCTCGGCTACAACGAAAGACTCGATGTCGATCTCGCGATAAGCGATATCGGCTCGACACTGAAGGCCTTGCGCGCACTGCCGATGCTGGCTGGCAGAGTTGGCGCGATCGGCTACTGTCTCGGCGGCAAACTCGCGATGCTTGCCGCCGCACGACTCGATCTGGATTGCGCCGTGAGCTACTACGGTGTCGGACTCGATGCCTACGTCGACGAAGTTCCGTCGATTCGCTGCCCGATGCTGTTCCACTTCGCCGGCGAGGATGCCCACTGCTCACCGGATGCGCGCGAAACGATGCTTGCAGCGTTCGCCGACCGTCCGCAACTGGATGCCCATGTATATCCGGGCTGCGAGCATGCCTTCGCGACACCGGGGCGCCCACACTTCGACAAGCCCGCAGCAACGATGGCTTACTCGCGCACGGTCGCGCTATTGCGCGGCACGCTGGGGCCGATTCACGACCTGAACATGCTTTGGGAGCGTCACTGCTACTATGAATTCGCGACCCGTGACGTCGATGCCATTATGCCGACGATGGTCGCGCAACCTTATGTCAACCATGTACCGACCATGACCGGCGGTGTCGGTCATGACGAACTGAAGCGCTTCTATCGCTATCACTTCGTGAATTCCAATCCGGAGGACACGCGGCTCATACCCATTTCGCGCACGATCGGCGCGGACCGCATCGTCGACGAATTCGTGTTCTGTGCGACGCACGATCGCGAGATCGACTGGCTGCTGCCGGGCCTTGCGCCGACGGGAAAATACTTTGAGGTGCCGATGCTCGCGGTCGTCTGCTTTCGCGGCGACAAGCTCTATAACGAGCATATCTATTGGGATCAGGCTTGCGTGCTCGTGCAAATCGGTGTGCTCGATCCCACCGGATTGCCGGTTAGCGGAATCCAGACCGCGAAGAAGTTAATCGACGAAACCCTGCCGACGAATACGCTCATGTCCAACTGGCCATCGAGCGAAAACAAGCCGATCTGATCTGGCACTGCCCCCGAAAGGCGCGTTGTCCGCATGCGGCAACGCGCCTTTCGTCATTTGCGCCGCAGTATGAAGCGTTGCGATTCCCGCAAATGCAGCTTGATAGATTTCGAATACCAGAATGTTTTGACGCAAGTAATGTTGCATGAGCGGTCAGTGCTGCTTGAACCCCATCCTCAATCGATCCTCACAACCCACTACTTCGCCATGCTAATCAAAATCAAGACGTTATCCGCCACCGCATTGATCGCTGCATGCGGTGCCGCCCACGCCAACGCCAGCTCTGTCACGTTGTACGGGTTGATCGACTACGGCGTGAATTACACGAGCAATAGCGCAGGCGGGCGCGTGATCGGCGGCGCGAGCGGCATCATGCAGGGCTCGCGGTGGGGCTTCAAGGGCGTCGAGGATCTGGGCAGCGGACTATCGGCCATCTTCCAACTCGAGAACGGCTTCGACCTCGGCAAAGGTACGGCCTTGCAGGGCGGCGCGCTGTTCGGCCGGCAGGCCTACGTGGGGCTGTCAAGCAAGACATACGGCACAGTGACGCTCGGGCGTCAGTACGATTCGCTCGTGACCTTCGTCGAATCGCGCATGAACTCCGCGAATTACGGCGGCGGCACGACCGCGCACCCGGGCGATCTGGATAACCTGAACAACAGCAAGCGCGTGAACAACTCGGTCAAGTACACGAGCCCCGAGTTCAGCGGCTTGACCGTGGGCGGCGTGTATGGTCTGGGCGGCCAGGCTGGCGACTTCGCGCGCAACCAGATCTGGTCCGTCGGCGCAGGCTATGAGTACGGCGCCTTCTCCGCGGGCGCCGCATATATGAACGTGCGCAACCCGAATCAGTCGTTCTTCACCGCCACACCGACCAATGTGGCAGGCTCCGCTCTCAACAACATGACGGCGAGCCCTGTCTACAGCGGCTACGCGTCGGCGCACTCGTATCAGGCCGTCGCCGCCGCTGGACGCTATACGCTCGGAGCGGCCACGTTTGGCCTCGTCTACAGCAACGTGCAGTTCAAGAATCTCGGCGACACTTCATCCGGCTCGAATCCGTTGCGGCTCACGGGCACCGCGAAGTTCGACACCGGTGAATTCAACCTCACGTACTTCTGGACGCCGTCCCTTGCCAGCGAGTTCGTCTACAGCTACACGCATGGCTCAGGGGCGGGGACCATCGGCAGCTCGGCGTACAACAACCTCTCGATGTCGCTCGACTACTACCTGTCCAAACGCACCGACATCTATGTCCTCGGCAGCACGGAGTTCGCGAGCGGCACCGATTCCACCGGTCACGCGGCGCGTGCGACGCTCAACGCGCTGACAGCGTCATCGACGAACCGGCAGACCTTCGTCCAGTTAGGGATTCGGCACAAATTCTGACGTATCGTCAAGCACATCGTGTAGCAAGGTGAGCGCAGATGTCGGTCACCGCCCTGTTTCACTAAAGCGGAGCGGTGGCTACGCGAATTCCGACAGAGTCCGCCATGAACCAACTGATCGATCGTCGGCTCTCAATATAGCAACGGCCGCGTCGACGGCGGCCGCATTGTTTGTTGCCTGCTTCGTTACACCCACAGGGCAGTTGAAACCCTCAGCCAGTTGCAGCGCCGTCGCGCACGTGGGCGGGCGGCGCAGCTTCGCCAGCGGTGGCTGAGTCATGGTCGGTCGTGGCGGGCAGCGAAGCAATTTCCACGCGTCCCAGCGAAATCACGATGGCCGCCAGCACCAGCGATCCGGCAAAGAGCGCGAACGTGTAGAACGGATCGGGATTGACCGACGCGACCACGCCGACGATCACCGGCCCAAGTATGCCACCCACGCGGTTCAACCCGACGGCAACCCCCATCCCCGTGCCGCGCACTTCGGTCCGATAGCTCATCGCCTGATAGTTGTTGAGCACTGCCTGTGCGCCGAACACGAAGAAGCCTGTCGCTGCGATCAGCGCAATCGCTTCGGGCTTACCGAGCATCGTCGTCAGACTGCCCATGAAAACAGCCGCCAGGGCGAAGCCGATGATCATCGCGCGAATCCGGCTGCGCAATCGGTCTGCGAGCCAGCCCATCGAGATGCCGCCGAACACCGACGCAATCATCACGAGCGTCCCATAGCCGAACGCCGACGACACACCCTGCCCTTTGGCCACCACGAGCGACGGCAGCCACCCGGTCAAACCGTGAATGCAGAACAGGCTTAGCGAACCGA
Source organism: Paraburkholderia sp. RL17-381-BIF-C (assembly GCF_046026435.1). Lineage (NCBI taxonomy): Bacteria > Pseudomonadati > Pseudomonadota > Betaproteobacteria > Burkholderiales > Burkholderiaceae > Paraburkholderia > Paraburkholderia sp. RL17-381-BIF-C. The sequence continues at coordinate 87,838 of NZ_JARESX010000016.1, forward strand.
CGATCCAATGAACGATCGTATTGCGACGGTATGTCGGCGACAGCAGTTCGCTTATCGCCCCTGCACGCGCGGCGTTGGCCATAGGCAGGATGCGGGCTTGCGCATAGTCATGCGCCTTCTCCGGGCGTGCCTTGCAAAGCAGCGTTAGCACCTCGTCGTACCGGCCGCGCAGGGTGAGATATTGCGCGGATTCCGGCAGCCATTTCATGGCCGCAAGCGCGACCCCGGCGGACAGCAGCCCGACGAAATACAGCGATTGCCAGCCGAACAACGGTGTCAGCGTAATACCTGCGATGCCCGCAAAGATGCCGCCCGCGGAAAAGCCGAACTGGAATACCCAGGTAGCAAACGTATTGGCGTTGCGGCGCGGCGCCCATTCGTTGATGCAGGTTAGCGCGAGCGGCGTAACCATGCCGAGCGCGGTACCGAGCACCAGCCGGACCACCGCGAAACTCAGCGCAGAATCGACTACGGTGGCAAGCAGGCCGCTGGCCGCCGTCAAGGTCCACAGTGCGATCAGCATCACCTTGCGTCGGCCGATCCGGTCGGCGAGCAGTCCTTGCAGCACCGAGCCGACAGATAGGCCGACAATGCCGCTCGACAGCATGATGCCGATCATCGACGGGGACGGATGCCAGAGCTTGCGGATCAGAGGAATGACGTAGGCGGCGTTGAACAGATCGTAGCCGTCGAAGAACATGATGAACGCAACCAGGACTGCGAAGCGCAGATGGAATTTCCCGACACGTGCGTGCGCAAGTTCTTCGCGCACATTGATGAGCGTAGCCAAGATTGTCTCCGTTAATTTTTTCAGGCGTCGCTTCTGTCTGCGACTTGGCCTTCATTCTTCCCGGCCGGATGGCCGCACGAAGCGGCCATCCGGATGCTTATCCGCGAAGGGTTGCTTCCAGTTGCGCGAGTTCGGCTTCGAGTGCGCTCGCGCTACCTGCCACGCCATACACGTAATGATCGGGGCGCACGATCGCCGCACAGCAGCCCTGCCGATCGAACCAACCCGCCAGTACGCCATCGAGTTCGATCAACGCGGGACGCCCGTTTTCGATCACGGCATGATGCACGTCACCATCGGGCGCCAACGCGATCAAACGTGCACCGAGCCTTTCAGCCGCCGCGTGCACCTGTTGCGTTGCCGGCGCGCCGCCAAGTGTTACCACGCGCCAGCCTTCCCCCACCACGACGTCGAACAGCGCATGCGCGTCGCCATGTGCGACACGGGGCTGCGGAAACAGAGTCCCGTTGGCCGCGTGCACGTGCCCGGACAGCAGACCGCCTTCCAGCTTCGGCACGATCTCCTGACGCGTGATGGTCTTGATCACACCGCCCGCTTCACGCAGAAGACGTGCATCGCGCTCGCGTGCCGCCACGGGATCGCGCTCGCAGATCAACCGGCCGATATCCTTGATTCGTGAGGTCAACTGTTTGACGTGCGCACTGCGTTCGACCTGATACGTATCGAGCAGCGACGGCGCCGCGTCTTCGCGCATCACCGCGTTCAGCTTCCAGATCAGATTGACGACATCGCGTATGCCCTGGCACATGCCTTGGCCGATGAACGGCGGTTGCTGGTGAGCCGCATCGCCCGCGATAAAGACCCGGCCATGACGCCACTGTTTCGCGACCAGCGCGTGAAAGCGATAGCTGGCGGCGCGCCATAGTTCGCCATCAGCCTGCGTCAGCCAGCGGCCCAGCAGCTTCCACACCTGCTCGTCCTGCTGCATCTCGCGAGGATCTTCGTCGGGCATCAACATGATCTCCCAGCGACGATGTCCGCCCGGACCGACAATGTAGGTGCAGGGCCGCGATGGTTCGCAATACTGGATCGCAACTTTCGGCAGCTTTTCGATGCCCTGCTCGTTGACGCGCACGTCCACCACCAGCCACGGCTCGTCGAATTCGAGGTCTTCGTAGCCGATGCCGAGTTGCGTGCGCACGGTGCTCGACGCCCCATCGCAACCGATCAGATAGTTGCAGGTCACCGTGCGGGCCGCGCCGGTATCGTCCTTCAACTCGACCGTGACGCCGTCAGCCGTTTCCTCGAAGCCGACCAGTTCGGTGCCGAGCGCCACTTCCACGCAGTCGTAGGCACTGGCATGCTCACGCAGCGCAGCCTCGACGGGCGGCTGGGTGAACACCATCGTCGGCGTATAACCAAGCGGGTACGGCCTGGGCACCGTGTCGATCCGTTTGATCAACTGACCGTCCACGCCGTAATACTCCGACGGCGGAAACACGGCCACGTGTTGCGCAATCTCATCGACGACACTCAGGCCCTGGAACACCCGCATGATCTCGTGATCGACCGCGATCGCGCGTGGCTTGTCATACACGGTCCGCGAGCGATCGACACATAAGGTGCCGATGCCCAGTTTGCCCAGCAAACCAGCGGCCACCGCGCCCGATGGACCGAAGCCGACTACGACTACATCGAAATGGCTCTTCATCGTGCTCACCGCGCCGTTGCTTCGTCCTGAACCGTGTTCTGCAGGCGGCCCACGCTTTCGATGTCGACCTCCACCCGGTCACCGTGCTTCATGAAGACCGGCGGATTGCGTGCGAAGCCCACGCCCGCAGGCGTGCCCATCACGACGACGTCGCCCGGTTCGAGCGTCAGACACTCGCTCAGCAGTTCGATGGTTTCGGCGACGCCCCAGATCATGTCGGACGTGTTCGCCTGCTGCATCACCTCGCCGTTCAGGATCAGGCGCAGCGACAGACCTGCCGCTCCCGGCGGCAGTGCGTCGGCGCTCACGAGCCACGGACCGAATGCGCCCGTGTTGTCGAAGTTCTTGCCGATCGTCCATTGGCTCGTGCGCTTCTGGTAATCGCGTACCGAGACGTCGTTGAAACACGAATAGCCGAACACGTAGTCGAGTGCCTGCTCGCGCTTGACGTGGCGAGCGCGCTTGCCGATCACCATCACCAGTTCCGCTTCGTAGTCGAGCTTGTCGGAGATCTGCGGGCGAATCACCGGGTCTTCGTGCGCGATCAGCGACGATGCGCCGCGGAAGAAAATCAGCGGATAAACCGGCTTGAGATTGCCGCCTTCTTTCGCGTGGTCGTAGTAGTTGTGGCCGAGGCAGACGATCTTGCCCGGCTCCGGCAGCACCGGCGCAAGCGTCAGCGACGCATACGGCACGCGATGGTCCGAACCCGCCGCGATGACGCGCTTCGCGGCCGCGACCACGTCGACGCCGGCCTTGAGGGCGGCGCGCAGGTCTGCGGGCACTGACGGATCGGCCTTGTTCAGGTCGACCACGTCGTCGCCGTCGATCACACCGAGGCGAGTCGTGTCGCCGGATTTGAAGGTAACCAGTTTCATTGTCTATTCCGAGGATTGAATGATGTAAAGCGGTGCGTCGTGCGCACCGGTCATTTCCGTGCAGAAGCAGATGCGTGGAAGAAGATCGATTTCTGGGCCGCTTTCATCTTCTCGGATGGTGGCTTGCCGATACCCCACTGATCGATCCGGCCAGGCGGCCATTTCCAGTCGTCGGGACCGCCGGTGCGATAGGTGTCGTCCACCTGCTGCACTTCGGCGGTGTATTCGATGACGAAGTCGAACGGCCCCAGGAAATACGCGAATGCGTTGTTGCCAGGACCATGACGCCCCACGCCCCACTCGATCGGATAGCCCGCGTCGTTCATGCGGCCACCGCCGCGCATCACCGAGTCGAGGTCCGGCATCAGGAACGCGATGTGATTGAGCGTGTTCTCCTGCGAGTCCGCGAGCGCGATGCTGTGGTGATCGCTGCAGCAACGCATGAAGGCCATGATGCGCGTGCGATCCGACAGGCGGAAGCCGAGCGCCTTCTCGAAGAACGCCTGCGCCACCGACACGTCTTCGCTATTCAGCACGACGTGCGTGATCTTGATGGGACGGTCCTTGATCGGCTCGTCATTCGCATGACTACGGTCGCCCGCGATGAAGCGCAGCACGCGGCCTTGCGGGTCGAGTGCTTCGAGCAGCGTGCCGCCGCCGGGCATTTGCGTCGGCGCCGGACCGGTCAGCACCTTGCCGCCATGCTCCGTGACAGCGGCGGCGATCGTGTCGAGGCTCGCCACTTGCGCGACGCTGAACTCGATTGCGCGTACATCGGCGCGTTCGCTTTGCACCAGCGTGAGGATGTGGTGCGCGGCACCCGTGCCACGGAAATACACCGCGTTGGGCCGGCGCGTCAGTTCCGTGAGATGCCATGTATCGGTGTAAAAACGTGCGGCTGCTTCGAGATCGGGCACGCCGATTTCGATGCCTCTCAAGCCTGTGACAAGGCACTGGTTCATGTATTGCTCCATCAACTGATTGCCAGAAACGCCTGAGCGTTTCGATAGATGAGGCGTTCGACAGTCGGCTCGTCGAAGTGCATCGACTCGATCTGTCCAACAGGATTTTTTTCGCGGAACGCGAACGGGTAGTCGGTGCCGAGCATAAGTTGCGATTCGCCAAACAGGGCGAGCAGGTGGCCAAGCGTGGCCGCGTCGAACACCAGCGAGTCGTAATAGAGCTTGCGGGCCTGTTCGACGGGCGACGCCTGCAAACTTTCACGCAGTGGGCCGAATACCTCGCTCGCCCGTTGCAAGCGGGGCAGCAGCAAGCCAAGCGTACCGCCGCCGTGACTGAATGCAATTCGCAGTCGCGGACGCCGCACCAGCAGATTGCTCGTGATGACCGACGCGGCGGCAAGACCGACGTCGGTGGGATAAGCGAGCGCCTGCAGCAGTTGTGCGGGTCCGACCAGGCGATCTTTGCCGGTCGGGCGCAAGGCGTGGACGAACACGGCGGCGCCGAGCGATTCGGCGGCTTCGAAGAAGGGATCGAACTGCGCCGCGCCGACAGGAACGCCATTGATATTGCTGCCGATCTCGACGCCCGCGAAGCCTGGCGTCTGCATCAGCCGTTCGAGTTCGCGGATCGCCAGATCGATGTCCTGCAACGGCACTGCGCCGAGGCCCAGCATGCGCCCGTCGCTGTCGTCCACCATCGTTGCAATGACGCCGTTCATGTATTGCAGCAGGGGCAATACGTCGTGCGCGGTCATCCAGTAGGAGAGCAACTCGGGCATCGGCGAGATAGCCTGAATCGCCACGCGCTGGTCGTCCATGTCCGCGACGCGTTTGCCGGTATCCCAGCAGCGGTCCGACACCGTGCGATAGACGCTGCCGTCGATCATCACGTGACGATGGCACTCGTGCGCCGCCGCCATCGACGGCCAGTCGCGCGGCACCTTCGCACCGAGGTAGCGCGGCAGATCGGCCGGCACGACGTGGCTATGCACGTCGATGCCGCGACATCGGCATGCGTATTTCAACTGGGAAGACATGGCGACCTTGCTTGCAGACTTAACGATAGGACAGCGCTGCGGCGCAAACGCCGTCGATGCAGATCTGCTCGTCTTCGTCACCTGTGCCGCCGCTCGCACCGATCGCGCCGAGCACGGCGCCGCTCGCCGAAGTGATGACAATCGCGCCGGTCTGCGGCACGAACTTCCCGGAGCTTGCTGCGCCGATCGCGCTGAAGAACACGGGATTGTCTTTCGCGCGCTCCAGCAGTGTGCGTGACGCGACGCCCATGCCGAACGCCGCCGCGGCTTTTCCGTGGGCGATATCGATGCGCAGAGCGGTCGCACCGTCCTCGCGACTCGTCAGCTTGACGAGACCCGCTTCGTCGAGCACGACGACCGCCATCGGCCGAAAGCCGTGGCGACGCGCGCTGGCCAGCGCCTCGGCGACAATCCGGTTGGCTACATCCAGGGAAACGGTTTCCATTTTCGAGCTCACGACATCAGGTTGAGAGCGATCATAATATATACAAAACGTCAAAGTCCAACGTTTTGTGTATTGTTATAGGGAAACCCCTTACTCGCTATCGTTTTTAACGCGGCACAGGGCTTCGGATATACTTCCGAGCAGAATGATCTACTTGGAGGTGTTTCTTGTCCCGCATCATTGCGACTCCCGGAGCCAGTACGGGCATGGCGGGCCCGCCGGCCGCCACGCTCGCGACGAACCTGTATGACCGCATTCGGGCGGACCTGCTCGACGGCAAGCTGGAGCCTGGGCGCAAGCTGCAGATCGAGTTTCTGTGCGATCACTATCAGGCGGGGCAAACGCCCATGCGCGAAGCGCTAAACCGGCTCACTTCGGACGGGCTGGTCGAGCGCCGCGACCAGCGCGGCTTCGCGGTAGCAGGCATCAGCGCCAGCGACCTGCGCGAAATCACGCGCACCCGCTGCTGGCTCGAAGAGGTGGCGTTGCGCGAGGCATTTGCGACACGCTCGGTCGAGTGGGAAGAACAGGTGGTGCTGGCCTATCATCGGCTGTCGAAAATACCCCGTTCGCTCAGCGAGAGCGAATACAAGGAAAACCCGGAATGGGAGCGGCTGCATCGCGCTTTCCACCGCGCGTTGATCGGCGGCTGTCAGTCGCGCTGGCTGATCAACTTCTGTGAGCAGCTTGCCGACCAGCTTTACCGCTACCGCCAGTTGTCGGTGCGTCGCGTCTACCCGAAACGGCATGAGCGCGAGGAACACCAGGCGATGCTCGAGGCGGTCGTTTCCGGCGATGCCGCCACCGCAATCGAACTCGTCACCTCGCATTACCAGAAAACCGCCGACATCATCCTCGCCGACGCGGACCTCTTCCCGCCGGTCAACTAAGCCCTCTTTGTCCACAGCCGGGTCATCGCGCAAGCGAAGGCCCAGCTCGCGCACGCGTACGCTGCACCCAATGCACGAATTGTGGATTTCCCTGGCTTTGTATATTTTTTGTTGACCTTCGATTCTTTCTACACAAAACTCCTGAAAACCAAAAACGGCCGCAGCGCGGCCATCAGGAGACAAAATGAAAATCAGACAGGCGGCGCTGTCCGCACTTGCAGTGACCGCAGCATCGGTGACTCCTTCGGCTTTTGCTCAAAGCTCGATCACGCTTTACGGGATCATCGACGCCGCTGTGCAATACGCGAACACCGGCGGTCATACGGTGGTCAGGCAGGACTCAAGCTCCGTTGCGCCGTCGCGCTGGGGGCTGACCGGCACGGAAGACCTGGGCGGTGGCTACAAGGCGATTTTCAAGCTGGAAGACGGCTTTAATGTGAACACCGGCACCATCGCGGGCAACGGGGCGCTATTCAACCGGGAAGCGTGGGTGGGAATCCGAGGCCCGTTCGGCCAGATCCAGATGGGCAACAACTACACGCCGCTGTTCATCACCTATGTGAACTACTCGCTGGGTGAACTGAACACGCTGGCCTGGGGCAATGCCGCCAACAACTACGTGTTCATTCCGTCTGCCCGCACGGCCAACTCGGTGCGCTTTACGTCAGCGGTGGTGAGCGGCTTCACGCTGCGCGCGTTGTATGCGCGTGGCACCAACGGCGCGAGCGGGGTGCCCGCTTCACTGGGCGACACAGCGTCGGCGGGTCTGAACTTCAAGGCCGGCAGCTTTTCGGCCGATGCGGATTATCTTCAGCAACGGTTTGCGCCCACCGCCACCCTCACACCGACCACCAGCGTACAGACCGGCCGCTACTATCTGTTTGCCGCTTCGTACGACTTCGGCTTCGTCAAGCCGTCCGCGCTCTATCAGATGCATCGAAACGCCGGGGGGCTCACCACGTCGATTTCGAGCGCCTTCGCGTCGCCGGATCACGATTTTTATGAAGTGAATGCGCTGTTTCAGAATGTGTTCGGCAGCTTCGGCTCGGTGCTGGTCAGCTTCGGCCAGTACATCCTCAAATCGAATGGTGACGGCGACTCGACTTCGTACGCGATCCGTTACGACTATCACCTCTCGAAACGTACGGGCGTCTACGCGGGTGTCGCCGAAGTTCGCAACCATAGCAAGGCGTCGTTTTCGGTGAGCAACGCGGGCGGACCCGGCATTTCGGTTGCTGCGGGCAAAAACATCACAAGCGGGATTGTCGGGCTCGTTCACATGTTTTAGTCGAAAGGTTGGACGCCCGCAGTCAGGTGATCGTATGTGCATTGCATGAGACGCACTGTGCCGCCGACTGAGTGTAGCCTGACAGAACGCCAGCAGGGCGTTTCGGCGGAAGGCAGCCGGAGTCGAACCGACCTGAGAGCGTCTGACGCCCTCAACTGGGTTTGAAGCCCAGCCGCACCACCGGATACGAATGCCTTCCTACGGTGATTGAACTACACGTCGCCGATCAAAATCGACGAAAGCCGATCAAAGCAGATCGAGCCAGCGACTATCCGCGCGCATCAGATGCAGCCCACGGTGGAAGCGAGTATACCCAACCCGGTCGAAGAATTCCAAAAGCTGAATAGCCCGTTTGCGCCCCAGTCCCGTCACATCGCGAAACGGTGCGGCTGCAACCGTACCGGCATTCTTTTGCGCCTCAGCGGCCGCAATCGAAGCCAGTTCCCTTATCACCTCCTGGTGATAAAACAGATCACGCACGACCTGAAACAGCTCGCCTTGTCGCGCGAGCTTGCGCATCAATTGACGCACACGCTCTTCACCTACACCGTTCGCATTCGCCAGATCACGCACCCACGGCGGATCGAACCGTCCCGCTTTCACCGCGGGCAGCAGCGCCGCCGCGAGCGCGCGATCGGCGTCGTCGAGCGTCACTGTGTGGCCTGGCAAATGCAGCCAGGGCCCGCGTTTGACAATCTCACCACGCATGGCGGCATCGTCGACGAGCGCGCGCCACAACGCATCGTCCACCAACGGCGCCGCGATCCGCCGCAAGCGCGAGACATCCGGGCCCAATTCGTCCGGCGAGCGTTCATGGTACTCGGCGAGCGTGGTCGTCAATCGTGTGTTGAGCGTTTGCCAAGGCGTATCAGCGACCAGCAATGCGTCCTCGCCAGGCATATCGACCACGTGCGTATCGGGCGGCAACGAAAGCGCAGCAGCCGGCATGCCCGTCAAGCGTTCCAGCAGCGAGCGCGACAAACCATGCGGCGCTCTTGCGAAGATGGCGTCCAGCTTGCCGGTATCGAGCATGATCTGAAGCGCGTCGAGCCACGCGAGCCGTTCAACTGAACGACGCTTGCGCGACGGCGCGAACGGATCGAGCACATGGCCGCCGCCAATCGTGCGATCGGCCTGCGCGTTGCGCACCACGAAGCGATCGCCGGGCAGCGCACAGACCGGACGCTCGAACACCAGTTGAACGAGGGCCCGCTGACCGGCGCCGAGTGTCTCCCCATCGAGCAACGCAACATGCGCAACCTGATGCTGCGTGCCCAGATGCACATGCAGCGGCGCCCAATGCTCCAGCGTGACCGATGCATCGGCGAGCAGCGTCAGCATGACGTCGACCCGCTCCGACGCCTGCGAGAGGCGCGGGTCGACGATCCAGTCACCCCGATCGATCGCACTCTTCTCGATGCCCGCGAGGTTCAACGCACAGCGCTCGCCCGCTCGCCCCTTCTGCGCCGCACGATTCTGCGCGTGAATGCTGCGCACGCGCACCGGTTGATTCTTCGGCGCGAGCAGCATCGTATCGCCGACCGCCACGCTCCCCGATACCACCGTGCCGGTCACGATCGTGCCTTGGCCCGCGAGTGTGAAGACACGATCGACCGCGAGACGGAACAACCCGTCATCGCGCTTCATGCGCCATGCCGTGGCCGCCGCGAACAGATGCGCCTTCAGCGCAGCCACCCCGGGATCATCGGAATGCGTCGCGCAGGTGTCGAACACGGGCGCGTCCTCGAGCACACTGCCGCTCAGAAACGCGCTCACTTCGTCGTGCACTTCACGCAAACGCTGCGCGTCGACCCGGTCCACTTTGGTCAGCGCGACGGCGCCGCGCCGAATGCCGAGCAACTCGATAATGGCCAGATGCTCGCGGGTTTGCGGCATCACGCCGTCGTCGGCGGCAATCACGAGCAGCGCGAAATCGATACCGCTCGCACCAGCGGTCATGGTATGCACGAGCTTTTCGTGGCCGGGCACATCGATCAGGCCGAGCACGTCGCCGTTGTCGAGCGGCACGTACGCATAACCCAATTCGATCGAAATACCGCGCGCTTTTTCTTCCTTGAGACGATCCGTATCGACGCCCGACAGCGCTTTCACCAGGCTCGTTTTACCGTGGTCGATATGTCCCGCCGTACCGACGATCATGCGTGCGCGCCTTTCAGTTGCTCGATCAGTTGCGCTTCATCGGCGGCTTCAAGACAGCGTAGATCGAGACGCAACGCGTCGTCCGCAATTCGGCCGATGACAGGCCGCGCCATCTCGCGCAGCAGCTTTTCGAGCGCGAGCAATTGGCGGCCACCGCGCTTGCCGTCCGCCATTCTGACGACGAGCCCGTAGCTCGGCAGCACATCGACGGGCAAAGCGCCACTGCCGATCTGACTGAACATGGGCTCTGCCGCCACCGCATAGCGTTCGCCGAGCGCCCGCTGCAAGGCGGGCTGTACGCGCTGCGCAGCGAGCCGGATCTCGTCGGCGGAACGGGTGAGCAAGCGCAGCGTGGTGAGCCGCTGCGTGAGCTTCTCCGGCGTGCGATAAAGCTGCAGCACAGGCTCCAGCGCGGCGAGCGTCAGTTTGCCGACACGCAACGCGCGTTTGAGCGGATGCTTCTTGATCTTCGCGATCAGATCGCGCCGCCCGACGATCAAACCGGCTTGCGGTCCACCCAGCAACTTGTCGCCACTGAAGGTGACGAGGTCGGCGCCGGCTTTGATGGTTTCACGCACGGTCGTTTCGCGCGGCAAACCCCATTGGCCCAGATCGACGAGCGTACCGCTGCCGAGGTCCACGGCAACCGCAAGACCGCGTGCATGGGCGAGCGGCGCGATTTCATCCAGACCGACTTCTTTGGTGAAGCCGTTGATCGCGTAGTTGCTCGCGTGGACTTTCATCAGCAGCGCAGTTTGCGGGCCGATGGCTTCGTCATAGTCCTTCAGATGCGTGCGGTTCGTGGTGCCGACTTCGCGAAGCCTCGCGCCCGCGCGGCTCATGATGTCCGGAATGCGAAACGCGCCGCCGATTTCCACCAGCTCGCCACGCGACACGATGACTTCTTTCTTCGACGCCAGCGCGGAGAGCGTAAGCAGCACCGCAGCCGCATTGTTGTTGACCACGGTAGCCGCTTCGGCTCCCGTCAATTCGCAGATGAGTTCGTCGATCAGATCGTCGCGATCGCCACGCTTGCCGGTGTCGAGGTCGAATTCGAGGTTGGCGGGTTGCGTCAGCGCCTTCACGACGGCCTGCACGGCCTCGTCCGGCAGCAATGCACGGCCGAGATTGGTATGCAGCACGGTGCCGGTCAGATTGAAAACGCTACGCAAGCGCGACTGGTTGCGTTGGCGCAGCGCGGCTTCGACCGCGCCCTTCAGTTGCGCGGTGTCGAGCGCGCTCACGGATGCAGCGCCCGACTGCGCGCTCGCGCGCCAGTTGTCGAGCGCCTCACGCACCGCGCCCAACACCTGCGTGCGGCCGTACTCGCCGATCAGCGCCGTGAACTCGGCCGACGCCATCACCTTTTCCACCGACGGCACGCGCGCCATCAGGGCCCGCAATTCAGAGCCGCTCACATCGCTCACGAGGCAATCCCTTTTCTAGTCTAGTCGTGTCCAGTTGCTGCTAGTCGGACTCGCCGGAAGACTCCGCCGCACTGTCGGCCTGTTCGGGCCACAGCCACGGATGCGGCGACGCCCGCCGGTAACCTTCCGCGCCCATCAGCAGATCCAGCGTGAGACTGGCGAGATCGTCCGCGAACGGTTCGAAATCGTAGTCCTTCGACTGAATGCCGATCTTCCGGTAAGTATGGCATTCGTCGCACGATTCGGCCTTCAGCGCGGCATTCTTCGATTCGGTTTCGCGCGTGGCTTCGTCGGCATCGGGCGAGCCGACCGTGTGATAGGCAATGCCCTTGGTCGAGTCGCAGTTCGAGCACTTCGCGCGAACCATGTGCCATTCAGTCGAGCACAGCCCGCATTGCAGGTAGCGGTAGTTATCATACGCTCCACCCACCCGCACGATGCTGGCCACCGGATGCGATCCGCACACGGGACACAAACCGAGGGTTTCGATGTATGGCACCTCGCGCTTGTCGATATCGGCGGCAAGGTCGGTCCACACGACTTGCAGCGCGGCGACGATGAACGGCGCGCTCGCCGGATCGACCTCTTCGAAGCGCTGCGCGAAGATCGCGTCGGCCTGGAATTCGAGCGCGGCGGTATCGAGCGTGCGCAGGCGGGCGATCAGCGCTTCGAGCGGCGGCGTGAGCGGCCCCGCTACCGCCACCTTGTCGAGCAGTTGGCGCAGCACGTCGCGCCATGCCGGATCACGCACACCGGAAAGCGCCGGAATCAGCGGCATGGAGTGTTGCTGCGCGCTCGCGATCAATTCGGGGCTCGGCGGCTGTGCCTTGAAGTTCGCCATCACGGCTTGCTGCGCGTCGGCGAGCACCGCCATCAGGCGCAAATAACCGGCGATCGGATTGTGAAGCGCCGCGAGCTGGCGCAGGCGCGCAGCGCGCGCCGAAAACACCGCGAGCCGCTCCGGTGTGCGGATGCGCGGAATCGCCGAATGGTCGAGCGATTCGATATCGCCGGCTTCGAGAATACGTTGAACCACAGTATCGACCTCTGAAAACTGAAAAGCCGCCGCCCTTCATCGAACAAGGGCGGCGGCTCGGGTGCAGCGCGCTTTGCATCGCGCTGCCTGGGTTGCCTGGGCGTGGCGCGCTATTTACCGATGATTTCCTTGAACCAGTTCGGATGATGCTTTCTCGCCCACCCGTAGGTCACGGTGCCGCGCGTCATGGCGCCGATCGACCCCTTGATCCACAACGCCGCATAAATATGCACGACGATGCCGACGATCAGCACGAACGCCGCCGCGGCATGCACCACGGCCGCGAGCCGGATAATCTCGATCGGAAAATAGAACGAGAAGTAGCGCCGCCAGATCACGATGCCGCTCGCCAGCAACAGCAGCAGGCAGATCACCATCGTGAAAAATAGCAGCTTTTGACCGGCGTTGTACTTGCCGATCGCGGGGAGCTTTTCCTCGCGATTGTTGAGCACGTCGTCGATCTGCCTCATCCACTGAATGTCGGCCTTGTCCAGATAGTTGTGGTGCCAGAAGCGCAACGCAAGAATCAGGAACGAGAGAAACATCACGCAGCCCACGAACGGATGCAGAATCCGCGTCCATTGACCGCCGCCGAAGATCGCATAGAGCCACGACATGGCCGGATGAAACATGGCGAGGCCGGAGAGCGCCAGCAGCACGAACGTGATGGCGGTGATCCAGTGATTCGTACGCTCATTGGGCGTGTAGCGCACGATCAGGCTGTTGCCCCTCACGTCCTTCAACTCGGTATGCTCAGGGTGCTTCATTGGATGCCTCCCGCGAACGGCGTGCTTCGTCGGCTTCGTGCTGGGCTTCGGCTTCTTCCGCCTCGCTCACCTCGTTCGGACCCACACGCGTGTAGTGGAAGAACCCGGCCACCGCCGCGAACGCGATACCCGCGAGCGCCAGCGGCTTGGCCAGTCCTTTCCACAGCCCGACCATCGCGCTGATCTTCGGATTCTGCGGCAAACCGTGATACAGGTTCGCTTTGTCGGCGTGATGCAGCACGTACATGACGTGCGTGCCGCCCACGCCGGCCGGATCGTACAAGCCGGCATTCTGGAAACCGCGTTCCTTCAGATCTTCCACCCGGTCGGCGGCCTGCTGCTTCATGTCCTCCTTGGTGCCGAACATGATCGCGCCGGTCGGGCACGTCTTCACGCAAGCCGGTTCCTGACCGACCGCCACGCGGTCCGAGCACAGCGTGCACTTGTACGCGCGGTTGTCCTTCTTCGAAATGCGCGGCACGTTGAACGGGCAACCGGTTACGCAATAGCCGCAGCCAATGCAGTTTTCCTCGTGGAAATCCACGATGCCGTTCGTGTACTGCACGATCGCGCCCGGCGACGGGCAGGCCTTCAGACAGCCCGGATCCTCGCAGTGCATGCAGCCGTCCTTGCGGATCAGCCACTCGAGATCGCCTTCGGTGTTCTCGTATTCCGAGAACCGCATGACGGTCCACGAATGCTCGCTCAGATCGCGCGGGTTGTCGTAGATGCCGGTCGTCGTGCCGACTTCGTCGCGCAGATCGTTCCACTCCATGCAGGCGGTCTGACACGCCTTGCAGCCAATGCACTTCGACACGTCGATGAGCTTGGCGACCGTGCCCGTGACCGGCTCACGCACTTGCGGTTCAGGCAAGGTCGTGGCCGAGAGGCGTTTGATGTCCAGTGATTGCAGTGCCATCTCTTTTCCTTATGCCTTTTCGACCTTGACGAGGAACGACTTGAATTCCGGTGTTTGCGAATTCCCATCGCCCACGGAGGGCGTCAGCGTATTGACGAGATAGCCCGGCTTCGTGAGTCCCTTGAAGCCCCAATGCAACGGCAGGCCAACGGTCTGGACTTTCTTTCCTTCGATCATTAGCGGCTTGATCCGCTTGGTAACGAGCGCCACGGCAATGATATGCCCGCGATTGGACGACACCTTCACGCGATCCCCGGCCACCACGCCCACCTCTTTCGCCAGATCCTCGCCGATCTCCACGAACTGTTGCGGCTGCACGATCGCATTCAGGCGCGCGTGCTTGGTCCAGTAGTGGAAATGTTCGGTCAGACGATACGTGGTCGCGGTATGCGGGAAATTCTCGTGCGTGCCGAACGCTGCCTTGTCGTCGGGGAACACGCGTGCCGCCGGACTGCTGACCACCAGCTTGTTGTCCGGATGCAGCGGGTTGTAGCCGAGCGGCGTCTCGAACGGTTCGTAGTGCTCGGGGAATGGCCCTTCCACCAGACCGTCACGCGAGAAGAAACGCGCCACGCCCTCCGGGTTCATGATGAACGGATTCATGCCGTTTTCGGGCGGTTCGTCCACCTTGAAGTCGGGAACATCCGCTCCCGACCACGTCTTGCCGTTCCACGCGATCAGCTTGCGCTTCGGATCGAACGGCTTGCCGCTGACGTCGCAGGACGCGCGGTTGTACAGAATCCGCCGGTTCGCAGGCCAGGCCCATGCCCAGTTGAGCGTGTTGCCGATGCCGGTCGGATCGGAGTTGTCGCGCCGGCCCATCTGGTTGCCCGCCTGGGTCCACGAGCCGCAGAAGATCCAGCAACCGCTCGCGGTGCTGCCGTCGTCGCGCAACTGCGCGAAACTCGCCAGTTGTTCGCCCTTCTTCGCGAGCACCTTGGTTTTGTCGGTCGCGTCGGTGACGTCGGCGAGCGCCTTGCCGTTGAACTCCATCGCGATTTCTTCCGGCGTCGGGCTTTCCGGGTTGGCATACGGCCAGCTCATGTTGAGAATCGGATCGGGATACTTCCCGCCGTTCTTCTTATAAGCCTCGCGAATGCGCAGCCACAACCCCGACATGATCTCCAGGTCGCTCTTCGATTCGCCGGGGCCGTCCGCGCCCTGCCAATGCCACTGCAGCACGCGGCTGGAACTGACCAGCGAACCGCGTTCTTCCGCGAAACAGGTGGTCGGCAAACGGAACACCTCCGTTTGAATCTTCGACGGATCGACGTCATTGAACTCGCCGAAATTCTTCCAGAACTCGGACGTTTCAGTGGCGAGCGGATCCATGATGACGAGCCACTTCAGCTTGGCCAGACCCGCGCCGATCTTCGCCTTGTTCGGCGCGGCGGCGAGCGGGTTGAAGCCCTGCGCGATGTAGCCGGTCATCTTGCCTTGATTCATCAGCTCGAAGACCTGCAGCATGTCGTATGACTTATCGAGCTTCGGCAGATAATCGAAACCGAAGTTGTTCTCCGCGGTCGCGTTATCGCCCCACCACGACTTCATGAAACTGACATGGAATGCGCGATAGTTGCGCCAGTAGCTCAACTGATTCGGCCGCAAAGGCTGGCTCGCGCGCTTCGTGATGAAGGCGTCGAAGTCCTGCTCGGCTTCCAGCGGCAGCGTCATGTAACCCGGCAAGAGGTTCGACATCAGGCCGAGGTCGGTCAAACCCTGAATGTTCGAGTGACCGCGCAGCGCATTCATGCCGCCGCCCGCAATGCCGATATTGCCCAGCAGCAATTGCACCATCGCGCCGGTGCGGATGATCTGCGCGCCGATCGAGTGATGCGTCCAGCCGAGCGCGTACAGGATCGTACCGGCGCGTCCCGGCACAGCCGTCGATGCCAGCATCTCGCACACCTTGAGGAATTTTTCCTTCGGCGTGCCGCATATTTTCTCGACCTGCTCGGGCGTATAGCGCGAGTAGTGCTGCTTCATCAGTTGATAGACGCAGCGCGGGTGCTGCAACGTCGGATCGACTTTGGCAAAGCCGTCGTCGCCGCGTTCGTAATCCCACGAACTCTTGTCGTACTTGCGCTTCTCGGCGTCGTAGCCGGAATACAGGCCGTCGGTAAACGAAAAGTCCTCACGAACGATGAACGGCATGTCCGTGTAGTTCTTTACATACTCGTGCTGGATCTTGTCGTTGGTGAGCAAATAGTTGATCACCCCGCCCAGGAACACGATGTCCGAGCCGGTCCGAATCTGTGCGTAATAGTCCGCAACCGATGCCGTGCGCGTAAAGCGCGGATCGACCACGACCAATCTTGCCTTGCGGTGCGCCTTGGCTTCGGTGACCCACTTGAAACCGCATGGGTGTGCCTCGGCCGCATTGCCGCCCATCACGAGAATCACATCCGCGTTCTTGATGTCGACCCAATGGTTCGTCATCGCTCCACGGCCAAACGTCGGGGCAAGACCTGCCACCGTCGGGCCGTGTCAGACACGTGCTTGATTATCGAATGCGAGCATGCCAAGACTGCGGACAGTCTTGTGCGTCAAATAACCGACTTCATTGCTACCGGCAGATGCCGCGAGCATGCCGGTGGTCAGCCAGCGGTTGACCTTCTTGCCGTCTGCGGTTGTCTCGACGAAGTTGGCATCGCGATCCTCCTTCATCAATTTCGCAATGCGGTCGAGCGCGTCTTCCCACGAAATGCGCTTCCATTCATTCGAGCCGGCCGCGCGGTACTCCGGATACTTCAGACGGCTCGGGCTATGAATGAAGTCGATCAGGCTCGCGCCCTTCGGGCATAGCGTGCCGCGATTGACCGGGTGGTCGGGATCGCCTTCGATGTGAATGATGCTGGACTTCGCGTTCTTGGCGTTGTCGCCCAGTCCATACATCAGGATGCCGCAGCCTACCGAACAGTACGGGCAGGTATTGCGGGTTTCGGTTGTGCGCGACAACTTGTACTGACGGACTTCCGCTAACGCGGGCGTCGGTGAGAAGCCCATGAGGGCGAGACTCGATCCGGCTAGCGTGGTGGCGGAGACCTTCAGAAATTGTCGCCGGGACATATGGGGCATTGAATGGCCTCGGCTCTTTTTGGGATACTGATCATGATTATAGAGGCCGATATAAAGTCCTGCAGCGAGAACTTCTACCAACTGCCAGGCGAGCAAATATGAAGCGGAACAGCCGGTATCGCGACGCGGGGCATTGTTTTTGCTGAGTGTGTAAGCGACAAACCCACCCTCACTTGGATCCTTACCCACCCATGACCCACCATCCGCTCCATTCATCTCACGCAGGCAATTTTTGCAGCGCATTAAAACAGCGGCTGCCGCCAGCTGTCGCGTCATTTGCGCTCGGCTTGGCGATGCTCGCGTCCAGTCAATGCAGCCTTGCTCAGATCACTCAAGGCAGCGGCTCGTCGCAGCAGGAAAAGCGCACGTCTTCAATGGGATCGGCGCCCGATTCGTCCGCGTCCATGGTGCATGAATCGAATAAGCCGCAAACGAAGGATGGCGGCTCGGCGAATTCACGCGGCAAGACCGCAGGGCAAGGACACAAGACGCAAGGCGCGGGCGGATTCGAGAACGGGCTCTACGGCACAGGGGCGGGCAGCAATAAATAGCGCGTCGACTCGCCGCGTCATGGCGGCGCGCTTTGCGCCGCTTCTCTGCGCGTAGAACGAACACCATTCATAATGCGGTGATTCGTAGCCTGAAATGCCCGCCACAATGACCGATACCCCAGCCCAAGCAAGCACGTCTCCCCGCCTGACCAGTCTGTCGCACGGCGGAGGCTGTGGCTGCAAGATCGCGCCTGGCCTGCTGGCCGATCTGCTCAAGCGCAGTGCACCATTGCCGTTCTTTCCCGACCTGCTGGTCGGCAACGACACAGCCGACGACGCCGCCGTCTACAAACTCAACGACGAGCAGGCGATCGTCGCCACCACCGACTTCTTCATGCCGATCGTCGACGACCCGTTCGACTTCGGCCGCATCGCCGCGACCAATGCGCTGTCCGACGTGTACGCGATGGGCGGCAAGCCGCTCATGGCGCTGGCCATCGTCGGCATGCCGATCAACGTGCTGCCGCACGACGTGATCGCAGCCGTGCTGAAGGGCGGCGAATCCGTATGCGCCGAGGCCGGCATTCCGCTCGCCGGCGGTCATTCGATCGATTCGGTCGAGCCGATCTACGGCCTCGTCGCCATCGGCGTGGTCGACCCGAAGCGCGTGAAGCGCAACGCGGGCGCACAAGCGGGCGATGTGCTGATTCTCGGTAAGCCGTTGGGCGTGGGCATTCTCTCGGCGGCACTGAAGAAAGACCGGCTCGACGCAGCCGGCTACGCGGCCATGATCGCCGCGACGACCAAGCTCAATCGCCCGGGCGCCGAGCTGTCGAAGCTCGACGGCGTGCATGCGCTTACGGACATCACGGGCTTCGGCCTGCTCGGCCATACGCTGGAACTGGCGCGCGGCTCGAACCTGACCGCCCGCGTGCGCTATGAGGACCTACCGTGGCTGCCGGACGTGGTCGGCCTCGCGGAAGCCGGCATCTTCACCGGTGCTTCGGGACGCAATTGGGACGCATACGGTCGAGATATCGTTTTGCCCTCCTCATTGCCGGCGACGGCGCGCACCCTGCTCACCGATCCGCAAACCTCGGGCGGCTTGCTGGTCTCGTGCGCGCCGCAAGCCGTCGACGAGGTTCTCGCCCTATTCCACGCCGACGGGTTCGGCGAGGCGTGCGTGATCGGCGACATGGTCAGTGGCGAAGGGCGCGTCGAGGTGATCTGAAGGAGCCGGCCGGCGCAAGCAACGGCCGGGGCGCGTATGTCCGGCAAGCTGTCCTGAGCGCTCCGCCAGCCGGTATTTACGGCGCATGCGATAATTTCGACCTCCCCGCAGGCCTGTTTCGCCCCTAACTCCTTGAAAAACCTACTCGTCAGCCTCGAAAAAGCCGGTGATTTCGATGAAATCATCGATGTGCGCACGCCCCTCGAATTCGCGGAAGACCATATTCCGGGCGCACTCAATGCGCCGGTGCTGAGCAATGAGGAGCGCGTGCTGGTCGGCACGACCTACAAGCAGGTGTCACCTTTCGAAGGCACGCGGATCGGCGCTGCGCTGGTCGCGCGCAATATCGCGCAGCATCTGGAAACCACCTTCGCCGACCGGCCGCGCAACTGGCGACCGCTGATCTATTGCTGGCGCGGCGGCAAGCGCTCCGGCTCGGTGACCACGCTGTTCAATATGATCGGCTGGCAGGCGCGTCAGCTGGACGGCGGCTACAAGAGTTACCGGCGGGCCACGCTGGACACGCTCGACACTTTGCCGGCAACGTTTTCATACATTGCGCTGGTGGGCCCGACCGGCAGCGGCAAGACACGCCTGCTGGCGGCCTTGAACGCGGCGGGCGCGCAGACGCTGGATCTCGAAGCACTGGCCTCGCACCGCGGCTCGCTGCTAGGCGCGTGGGCCGGCGTGCCGCAGCCGTCGCAGAAGCGTTTCGATACGCTGCTCGTCACCGCTCTGCGCACGTTCGATCCGTCACGGCCGGTCTTCGTGGAAGCGGAGAGCCGGCGCATCGGCTCCGTCGCATTGCCGCTCGCGCTGCTCGACACGTTTCATCGGGGCCGCTGCGTCGAGGTGATGTCGAGCCGCGAAGATCGCGCGGCGTTCCTGCTGCACGACTATGCGCATCTGTTCGACGATCCCGAGTTACTGAAGGGACAACTGCAAAGACTGATCGGCTTGCACAGCCGGGAACGCGTCGCGGGCTGGCGACGGCTCGTCGACGACAACCGGCGCGCCGAACTCGCGCATGAGTTGATCGAGCGGCACTACGATCCCGCCTATGCGCGCAGCAGCCATGAACATTTCGTTCAATTGCCGCACGCCCTGAAGTTCAATTTCCGGCCCAACGGCGCCGATGTCGTCGACCAGGCAAGCGCACTGCTTGCGCAGGTCGACAGCAGCGCGCTCACTGTCATCTGATTAAAACCAACGCTTAAGACCACCATGCAATCAACCCTTCGACAACCGCGCGTCGCGCTTGGCTGGATCGTGTTTCTGCTGATTGCCGTCGTCGGCCTCTTTTATGTGAAGTGGTTCCCGTACTACAACCGCGCCTTCGTTGCCGCGAGCCAGCACTCCATCGGCAAATCCATTCTGATGGGTACGTCGGCGAGCGCACCGGCGGCGTCATGGCAGGCGGCAATCGATTACGCCCTCGCCTACGGCAAAGCGATCTGGCAAGCCATGGTGCTAGGGCTGCTGCTCGGCTCGGCGGTGCAGGCGCTGATTCCGCCGCAATGGGTCGCGCGTGCGCTCGGCCGGACTGATTTCAGCAGCGTGGTGAAAGGCGGCCTGATGTCGCTGCCGGGCATGATGTGCACCTGTTGCGCGGCGCCGGTCGTAGCGGGCTTGCGCGCGCGCCAGGCGGCGCCGGGCGCGGCGATCGCGTTCTGGCTCGGCAATACCGCTTTGAATCCGGCTACGCTGATCTTCATGGGTTTCGTGCTCGGCTGGCAGTGGATGGGCCTGCGCCTCGCGCTGGGCATCGTGATGGTGTTCGGCCTCGGCTACCTGGTGAATCGCATGGTCACGCCAAAGGAAGCCGAAGCGTCACGCGAAGCCATGGCGCAACTGATCTCCGCCGATGTGCCCAGCACGGCTTTCGCACGCTGGGTAAAAATCCTCGGCACGATGACGTTGCGGCTCATTCCCGAATACATCGTGCTGGTGCTGATTCTCGGCGCAGCGCGCACGTGGCTGTTTCCGCATGTCGGACCGGAGATCGACAACAGCCTGCTGTGGATCATCGCGTTGTCTATCGCCGGCACGCTGTTCGTGATTCCGACCGCGGGCGAAGTGCCGATCATCCAGGCCATGCTCTCGTTCGGCATGGCCGCCGGCCCGGCGGGCGCGTTGCTGATGACGCTGCCGTTGGTCAGCGTACCTTCAATGGCCATGCTCTCCCGCTCTTTCCCGCGCCGCGTGCTGACGGTCGTAGCCTTGGCCGTGGCGGTGTGCGGCGTGGTCAGTGGGTTGCTGGCAGTCGCCTTGGGGTTTTAAAGCATGAAACGTATTGCCGCATTTGCAATGACGAGCTGGTCGGCCGCCGGCCTGCTCTACTTCGGACAGCATTCGGTCGCGCTGATCGTGGTGAGCGGGGTCGTCGCGCTGGCCGGCTTCGATCTGCTTCGCCCGTAACAGCGCGCTGCATCCGCTCTGAAAAGGCGCGAGACCTGATTGCTGACGCGAAGGTCTCGCAATAGCGCTGGGCGTCGTTTCGAGCGGATACCTGTCCAGCGCCTGAACGATCGCACGTGCGCCACGCTAATGACGAGGTGGAGATAATACGGAAAGGGAAGACCGACAGACAGGACAGCGGCACGATCAAGCAGTGCGCCGAGGTAATGCGAGAACCTGACAGTAGACGAAAGCGGAGCCGCTTTCGTCTACGTCAAGGATGCGTTGGTAGGCTCGATTGGATTCGAACCAACGACCCCCACCATGTCAAGGTGGTGCTCTAACCAACTGAGCTACGAGCCTTTAGAGGCGCGAATTATAGAGAACCTCTGCGCCCTGCACAAGCCCCTAACGCCACTTAAGTTGGCGAGCGCGTGGCAATCAGTTCGTGAGTGCCCACTCGGTCTGCGCATCCAGCGGATACACCGGCCGCTTCACGTGCTCGAAAGCGAACAGCCCGTAATCCGAACTCGTCACGCCGCGGCTGTCGCATTCCACCAGCGCTGCGGCGATCGGCACGAAAACCGGTCGGCAGTACATGCGCGATTTGAGCAACAGGAAACGCGCGCGACGCGGATCGATGCCGACGCTCTCGAATACGCCGAGGTCCCATGGTTCGTGCGTGCGCTCGGTGATCACGAGCTTGATGGCGCCGGTGTCGAGTACCGCCGCGTGCCCCATGAAAGCACGCTGTCCGGTGTAGGTCGGGCCGCTGATGATGTACTCGCCGTCGGTCAGCGCGCGCACCACACCCGTCACGGCAAGCGGCAGGCGCGGCGCTATCGCATCGCTCGCAACCTTGTTGCCGATGGTCACCGTCACCGTGCTGCCGACGCCGGCCGCCATCAACGCCGCGACCGCTTGCGGGTCGCACAACGGCCCGCTCACGATACCATCGAGCTTTTGCTTCAATGCTTCTTCGAGCAGATCCATCGTGTCGCATGTGCCGCCCGACATGCAGTTGTCGCCATGATCGAGCAGGAGCACGGGCTTGTCGGCGTCTCTCGCGAGCGCCGCCGCTTGCGCGACGGATTCAGCAAGCGGCGCGCTGCGATACACGAAGTCTTCTCGCTCGCTCCAGATCTGTCGAGCGATCCGCTCCGCCACCGCGTCTGCTTCGCCGCGCTCACCGTTGCCCACCACCACGACGCTGATACACGGCGCCGCGATATCGGCCAGCGAGAAGCCAGATAGCACCGACACCGCGAGCATGCCATCGGCTTCGGCTGCGCGCGCGGCATCCACGGCACGTTTCATCGCGCCTTCGGCAGTCGCGCTGCGCAGCGTATGCGTGAGGAGCGGCGGCTGGCGCCACGCAATCACGGGCTTCGCCTTGCCGTGCACCAGGTCGAACATCAGACGCGCCGCATGCGCGCCGGTCTCGTACATATCGACGTGCGGATAGGTCTTGAAGCTGACGATCACATTGGCGTTGTCGATCATTTTCTGCGTGACATTGCCATGCAGATCGAGCGCGACCGCGATCGGCGCGTCCGGCAGCAACGCACGCACGCGTTCGAGCAGGTCGCCTTCACCATCGTTCGAATTCTCGGCGACCATGGCGCCATGCAGATCGAGCATGACGGCGTCGCAACCCGCCGCGGCCGACACGATCGCCTCGCAGATCGCGTCGTAAGCGGCGGCCTCAACGGGTCCGCTCGGATTCGCCGACGCCGACACGGGCGTCACGATCTGCGCATGCTCCTTTTCGGCGGCGTCGATGAACGCGGCCATCGCCGTTTGCATGCCTTTGTTCTCGTTGAACGCGTCTTGCCCATAGCTCGGGCCGTTACGCCCGAACGCGGCCAACGGCGTGGCCACCGGCGAAAACGTGTTGGTCTCGTGATTCATCCGCGCGATGAGGATTTTCATGCGTCTGCGCTCCCCGCTTTCTGCGCGGCGTTCAGCATGGCCTGCAACAGCACGTTGCAACCGGCTTCGAGATGGTCCGCGCGCGCGTCTTCGATCTCGTTGTGGCTGATGCCGTCTTTGCATGGCACGAAGATCATCGCCGCGGGCGCGACTCTCGCAAGATAAACGGCGTCGTGGCCGGCGCCGCTGATCACGTCCATCGACGAAAAACCGAGCGTGTCGGCGCCCTGCTTCACGGCGCCGACCAGTTCCGCGGCGAACGGTTGCGGCGGGAAATACACGACCTGCTCGACGCCTACCTCGATGCCGGCTCGCTCGCCCGCCAACGAGCATGCGGCGCGCAACGCGCTATCCATGGCCGTGAGCGTGGCATCGTCGGCGGCGCGCAGATCGACGGTGAGTGTCACGCGACCCGGAATCACGTTGCGCGAATTCGGATGCACGTCGAGCCAGCCGACCGTGCCGCGCCCATGAGGCGCGTGATCGAGCGCAATGCGGTTGACGGCATGAATCAGATCCGCCGCGACGAGCAGCGCGTCGCGGCGCAGCTCCATCGGCGTCGGGCCGGCGTGGGCCTCCATGCCCTGCACGGTCACGTCGTACCAGCGTTGGCCGAGCGCGCCCTGCACCACGCCGATTGTTTTGTCATGTGCTTCCAGCACCGGCCCTTGTTCGATATGCGCTTCGAAGTAGGCGCCGACGGCGTGCGGCTTCTCGTTCGCGCCGGCATATCCGATCTGCGACAGTGCGTCACGCACCGTGACGCCTTCACGGTCGCGCTGTTCTAGCGCGTGCTCCAAGGTGAACGCGCCGGCAAACACACCGGAACCCATCATCACCGGCACGAAGCGCGAGCCCTCTTCATTGGTCCACACCGCGACTTCCAGCGGCGCGAGCGTCCGCACATTGGCATCGGCAAGCGTGCGCAGCACTTCGAGACCCGCGAGCACGCCGTAATTGCCGTCGAACTTGCCGCCCGTGGGCTGCGTATCGATGTGGCTGCCGGTCATGACCGGCGGCAGATCATCGCGCAAACCGGCGCGGCGCGCGAAGATATTGCCGATCGCGTCGACCCGCACACTGCAACCAATCTCCTTCGCCCACGCAATAAAAAGGTCACGCGCCTCGCGGTCCAACTCGGTGAGTGCGAGGCGGCATACGCCGCCTTTATCGGTCGCGCCGATTCGCGCGAGTTGCATGAGACTGTCCCAGAGCCGCGCGCCGTCGACTCGCAGATCGGCGAACGTCGCGACGGTTGTTGATTCATGAACTTGCATCGATGCTTCCTCGTGTTGAAGACTGCTGCGCGTCAGACCACGCCGACGCCGAGATAACGGTCCTTGATCGAATCGTCCGCGGAAAAGGACGCGTTATCGCCTGAATAGACGATCACGCCTTGCTCGATGATGTAATGCCGGTCGGCGAGTTGCGTGCAAACTTCGAGGTTCTGCTCGACCAGCAAGATCGCCACGCCCGCCTCGCGGATCAGCTTGAGTTGCGCGACGATCTCTTCCACGATCACGGGCGCGAGGCCTTCCACCGGTTCGTCGAGCATCAGCAAACGCGGGTGATTCATCAACGCGCGGCCGATCGCCAGCATTTGCTGTTCGCCGCCGGATAGCTGCGCGCCCCCGTTGGTGCGCCGCTCTTTGAGGCGCGGAAAAATGCGGTAGATATCGTCGAGCTGCCACGGCGAATCTTTGCGTGCGCCAAGCCGCAAATTTTCCTCGACCGTGAGCAAACGAAAGATGCCGCGATGCTCAGGCACGAAACAGACACCTCGTGAGGCAATCTTGTGCGGCGGCAGGCCGCTGATTTTGGCGCCATTGAACGTGATCGCGCCGCGCTGCGGTGCCACGACGCCGGCAATCGCCTTCAGCGTGGTCGACTTGCCGGCGCCATTGCGGCCCAACAGCGTCACCGTTTCACCGTCGTTGATCTGCAGGGACACGCCTTGCAGGATATGGCTTTTGCCGTAGAAGCCGTGAATCTGCTGCACGTCGAGAATCATGCGCGGCCTCCGGTGATCATGTTGCCGAGATAGGCGCTGCGCACGCGCTCATCGCCGCGAATGTCGTCGGGGCGCCCCTCCACCAGCACACGCCCTTGTTGCATGACGGTGATCGTGTCGGAAATGTCCATCACGATACCCATGTTGTGTTCGATCAGCACGACGGTGTAATCGTCGCGCAAGCCGCGAATCAACTGCTTCATATCGTCGAGGTCGTCGATACCCATGCCCGAGGTCGGCTCATCCAGAAAGATCGCCTTGGGTCGCGCGGCGAGCGCCATGCCGACTTCCAGCCGCCGCTGTTGACCGTGCGAAAGCGCGCCTGCCGATACCTCGCTGAAACGCTGTAGTGCGAGCCGTTCGAGAACACTGTCGACAGTGTCCGAATGAGTGAGCGCACCATGCGGCGGCGTCCACGCATTGAGCGCGCGTACCGCGTCCACACCCTGCGCGGCGAGCCGCAGATTTTCTCGTACGCTCAGATTGGCGAACAGGCTCGTCACCTGAAACGAACGCGCGACGCCGCGCCGCACACGTTTATGATCCGGCTCACGCGTCACGTCGTGGCCGTCGAATACGATCTTGCCTTCGGTGATCGGCAGCGTGCCGGTCAACACGTGAAACAGCGTGGTTTTTCCCGCGCCGTTCGGACCGATTACGGAATGCACCGTGCGCGGCATGATGTTCAACGTGACGTCGGAGAGCGCCGTGAATTTGCCGTAGCGCTTCACAACACCACTCGCTCGCAGAATGGCTTCGCTCATACGGGCTCCTTGTCCGCGGCATTATCGGCATTGGCGGATGATTGGCGGCGCAGCGATTGCCAGATGCGCTCGCCCAGCCCCCACAACCCGCGTTGCATGAACAGGCTGACGGCGATCAGCACGATGCCGAGCAGCAACAACCAGCGCGGCCACAAAGTGGAGAGCCAGTCGGCGAACAGCACGTAAAACGCGGCGCCTAATACGGATGCGAACAGATTGCCTGTGCCGCCGATCACGGTCATCACGAGGATCATCTCGCTCGTGTGATAGTCGATGTTCGAGAGCGGCGCGATGCCGGTCATCAGCGCGTGCAGCGCGCCCGCGAGCCCGGTGACCGCACCGGAGATCACGAACGCCATCAGCTTGAAGCGTTTGACGTCGTAGCCCACTGCGGCCGCGCGGGCTTCGTTGTCGCGAATCGCGAGCAACGTACGGCCGAACACGGAGTGCGATACGCGCATCAACAACCAGAACACCACGAGAAAGAGCACGGCGACAAAGCCGTAGTATTGCCACGGCGAAGTCAACGGCAAGAGCGTTTTGCCAAACAGCCCGAGCGCCGGGCGCGGGATGTCGAGTAACCCATTGTCGCCGCCGGTCAGATCGGGCGTGGTGTAGGCGAGGAAATAGAACAATTGCCCGAACGCGAGCGTCAGCATGACGAAATACGTGCCGCGCTGACGAATCGAAAACCAGCCGACGAGCGCCGCAGCCGCCGCGCCGATTACAACCGATGCAAGCAACGCCACGGGCACAGGTAACGCCGCTTTGGTCAGAACCAGTCCCGCGCTATAGCTGCCCAGTCCGAAGAAAATGCCTTGCCCGAACGAAAGCAAGCCTGTGTGGCCGAGCAGCAAATTGCAGCCGAGTGCGGCGAGCGCGAACACCAGAACTTCTGTGGCCAGCGATCCGGAGCGCAGCGTCAGCGGCAAAATGCAGACCACCAGCAGCGCAAGCAACAGGAAGCGATAGCGATGCAGTGAATGCTTCAGGCCCGGTTGAGTTCTTGCCGATGAAGCGCTTTGCACAATGGGCTTCGAGGAATCGATCATGCCGCCCTCCCGAGCAAACCATTCGGTCGCAACAACAGGACGGCGGCCATTGCGACGTAGATCATGAGTCGCGCACCTTCCGGCCACAAGGTACTCATCACGCTTTGCACGATCCCAACCAGTAGGCCGCCGACCAATGCACCCAAAAAATTACCCATTCCGCCGACCACTACCACGACGAACGCAACGCTGAGCGCTTCGATGCCCATGAACGGATCGACGCCGCGAATCGGCGCAGCAAGCACGCCGGCCAATGCGGCCGTCGCAGCGCCAAGCGCGAATACGAGGCTGAAAACGCGCAATACGTTGATACCGAGCAACGAGACCATCTCAGTCGATTCGCTGCCCGCGCGCACCGCGCTGCCTAGTCGTGTGCCTTCCAGCACCCACCACAAAAGCGCCGCTAATACCGCCGTGAAGCCGATCACGAAGAGGCGGTATTTCGGATACACAAAGCTGCCCCAGATCACTACGCCGTTCAGCATGTCGGGCACGGCTACGTTATCGCCCAGCGGCCCCCAGATCAGGATCGCGCATTCCTGCACGACGAGTGCGAGACCGACAGTCACGAGAATATGGAACTCATGCTGCTGGGCGTAGACATGCCGCAGAATCAGCTTCTCCACGACCCATGCGAGCGCGCCCACTACGATGGGGACGACCACGAGCGCGGCCCAGAAACTCATCGACCATTGCATCGCCTGATAGCAGAAGTACGCGCCGAGCAGGTAGAACGCACCGTGCGCGAAATTCACGAAGCGCAGCAAGCCGAACACGATCGACAGACCGACCGCGAGCAGGAAATACAGCATTCCCACTCCGATGCCGTTGACGACCTGCAGGAGATAAACGTTCATGGCGTCCGTCTAAAGGATGGTGCGAAGGGGCACGCGCTGTGGCGCCGCTGTGCCGCGATGTGCATACCGCGCTCGCCTGCGCCAAGGCAGGCAGGCGTCAAGCCATCTTGCAACCGGTCTTGTCGAGCGGCAGGAACGACTGGCCGGAGCTCACGATATCCGCGTAGTCGTCGGCGTTTTTCATCTTGTTCTTCGCCTTGCCCTTCAGCAGATAATAGTTCTTCAGTACCTGGTGGTCGCCTTTACGGACTTCCTCCGGGCCTGTCAAACCGTCGTATTTCATGCCTTCAAGTGCGGCGACCACTTTCTTCGGATCGACGTTACCTGCTTTCACGATACCGTCGAGCAGAATCTTCGTGCAGATATAGGAGCCCGCGAGGCTGTAGTTGGGGTTCGCTTTGAAAGCAGCATTCGTGCGCTTGACCAGATCGCGGTTGAGCGGCGAATCGATGTCGTGCCAGTACTGCGCGCCGAAATAGACGCCTTCGCAAAGGTCCGCGCCAAGCGATTCGAATTGCTCGAGTCCGGATGCCCACGCCAACAGAATCGTGCAATTGTTCTTCATGCCAAAACTCACGGCCTGGCGCAACGTATCGGACGACTGCGAGCCGAAGTTCAGAATCAGCAAAACGTCGGGCTTCGCAGCAACTGCGTTCGTCAGATAGCCGCTGAACTCCTTCTCATTGAGCGAGTGGTAGCTGTTGCCCACATGCTCGATGCCCTTCTCTTTGAAGATGGCCTTGGCGGCCGACAGCAAACCGTCGCCGAACACGTATTGCGGCGTGATGGTGTACCAGCGTTTTGCTTTGGGCAGCATCTGGATCAGCGGACGCACCGTTTGCTCGATCGCGCCGTAGGTCGGCACCGACCAGCGGAACGTGGCGTCGTTGCAGTCCTTTCCGGTGATTTCGTCCGCACCTGCGGTGGTGATGAATACACCGCTGGCTTTCTGGACTTCCTTGCCCATTGCCAATGCTTCGGAGGACAGAATACCGCCGGCAAAGAAGCGTGCATTCTTCTGCTGCGCGATTTCCTGCACACGGCGCACCGCAGTTGCCGGCTTGCCCTCAGTGTCGAGCACCGTATACGCGAGCGGTTGACCCAGCACCTTGCCGTACTGCTCGATAGCGAGCTTCATGCCGAGGTCGGCATATTTGCCGTTTGCCGCAAACGGCCCCGACATGGGCACCGGACAGGCGAACTGCAAGGTGCCAGCCTGCGCGAACGCGCTTCGCGCGACCAGCGAGCCCAACGTCCCCGGAACGGCCGACAACGCGGCCAGCTTCAACATATTTCGGCGATTCAAAATGACGCTCCTTAGGAAAGAGACACGCACTGACCGACTACGAAACTGCACGCATTGCGCGAACGACTAGATCGACTACTTGGCTTGCTGGCCGTCGTGAAGTTTTCCACCACACGGGCTTTGTTCTATTTATCATGATAAATAGGTTGGACTCGATCGTAGGTACAATAAATTCGAGTGTCAATAAGGCAAAATTCCTGGCAGCATGAGGCGACCTTCCGGGCTGCGACGGCGGCGGCGGGTCGATCGAGGATCGTGCAGGACAAACTAGGGAGCATCGACTATGGCCATGGACCGCGCCAAGGCTGGCGCCGCGATCGAGATCAAGCAGCAGAAACGCGGCGATCTGGTCGCGGAGGAGATCAAGCGGCTCATCACTGAGAAAGACCTGAAGCCAGGCGACCGGCTGCCTCGCGAGGTGGAGTTGCAGCAACTCTTTTCGGTAAGTAAAAGCACGATCCGCGAGGCGTTGAAATCGCTTGAAGTGCAAGGTCTCATCAAAGTGACCACGGGTCCGAGCGGCGGCGGCATGGTGGTCGAGGTGCCGCTCGATCGTACGTTACAACTTCTGCAGAACTACCTGTTTTTCAAGGATGTATCGATCGATGACATCTACACCGTACGCAAATTGCTGGAGCCCGAACTCGCGGCGGGGGCCGTGCCATATCTGACAGAGCAGGACTTCGAGGCACTCGACGCGAGCATTGCATGTTGCGATCGACCGGCTTCGTCACATGGTGGGCAGGACATCGTTCGGCAGCGTCAGGAAGACGTGAATTTCCACGACATCCTCGCGGCGGCGAATCCCAATCCGTTCCTGCGCTTCAGTTGTGAGCTGATCAACGAAATGATCCGGCAACTGATCGAGTTTCGTAACGATACTCCGCAGTCCGAACATGAGCGCTTTGGTCAGGCTAACGTCAAGATTCATAAAGCGATCACGAAAGCGGCACGTGAGCGTGATGCGGAGAAAGTGCGTGAGTTGATGGTGATCCATATGACCGAGGCGCCACGCTATGTGAAGCGAATGAAAGGAAAACTGCGTGGGCGTCTGATCCTGGATTCGGAAATTCGTCGGCGCGTACGGGCGCGAAGCGTGACGCCGCCTGATGAGGGCCATGACGAGTTCGGTGGCGTTTGATGCAGGTTGCGGGCAGATTGCAGATTGCAGATTGCAGGTGGCAGGTGGCAGGTGGCAGGTGGCAGGTGGCAGGTGGCAGGTGGCAGGTGGCAGGTGGCGGGTGGCGGGTGGCGGGTGGCAAGCCGAGGACGATTTCGCTGGACATAGATTCGCCTGGGACGGTCACTATGTTGCTCGACGCACCGTGGGTCTTTCTCTCCGTTGAACGGATGTGAATCGCTCGATGCGTCTGGCATACAGCCATAGGCGTGGCGCGCTCGCCAATGTACAAGATGCGCCGGCGACGCGAGGCTCCTGATCGATGAGACGCGCCGCAGCGTGGAGAAAGATCCAAAGACATCGTCCAACTTCTGCGGAAACGTCGCGCGCCAGCCCCGCGAGGGAAAGTCGTGGAGCCCCCCCCAGCCAGCCAAGAAACGGCGTTTCAGCCGGCTCGCCGGCCGGATGCATAACGAGGGCTCAACCTTTTACGGGCCGCGCCGTTATTGCATCTGCACAGGCGTAAACATTGGACCTTCATGGCACAACCTATCCCGTTATCTCGTAATGCAGGCGTTGCGCGTGCGCGGCATGCCAAGGCGATGCTGTTTCCGATCGCCCGGCAGACCGCCGACGACTTGGCGTTGCGAGTCCATTTGGCGCTCGACGCGTTGCGCCGCGGCGCCGGCAGCATGACCGATGCGCAAACACTTACGCAGATCATGCTGTTGACCGGCTTTCTGGCTGAGTCAGGCTTCGGTTCGGCAACCAGAGAACAGATGAGCGCAGCGGAGCGCGCGGTGTCGACAGTGTTCGATATCGGCCGTGAGACCGGCAGGTGGAGCTTGGACGATGCGGGGTTCGCGCTTTTTGCGACAATTGCGACGAACTATGACCAGCAGTTGCATAGCGCCCCCCTCTGGGCAATCACCGATGCAAGCGAACGGCTTGATCGATTTACCGCGGGCATGCCGTATCAGGCGCCAATACGCAAACGGGCTTAGACCGATCGCGTGTGAGTTGGGATGGCGGGGAAACTCCGCCGAAGCGTTTCCCGGCATTCAACAAGCGTGATGTACTGAGAAAGTGCAGTGCGGGTGAGCCGCGCAGGCGTGGAGGCGGGACGGGCGTATCTGGAACTGACGGGCTATGCGAAGGCGGTGCGGCCGGGCAAGGAGTGAAGGCCCGGGTCCGCGCGGGTGGTCTGGGGCGCCTGTTCGTGTTCGTCCGTGTTTATCCGCATCTGCCAGGCGTCTGCCGTTTGCCGGGCGA